>NZ_AUKV01000026.1:0-120439 GCF_000424945.1 Streptomyces sp. 142MFCol3.1 | reverse complement strand
CAGGAGCGGAAGACCTCGCGCACGTCCGTGACGGAGTCGACCTTCTCCAGCAGCTCCCAGCCCTCGGCGTAGGCCTGCATCATGGCGTACTCGATACCGTTGTGGACCATCTTGGCGAAGTGGCCCGCACCGACCTTGCCGGCGTGCACCGACCCGAAGTCGCCCTCGGGCTTGAGCGCGTCGAAGACCGGCTGCACCTTGGCGACGTTCTCCTTGTCGCCGCCGTACATCAGCGCGTAGCCGTTCTCCAGGCCCCAGACACCGCCGGAGACGCCGCAGTCGACGAAGCCGATGCCCTTGATGCCCAGCTCGACGGCGTGCTTCTGGTCGTCCGTCCAGCGGGAATTGCCGCCGTCGACGACGACGTCGCCCGGCTCCAGCAGGGCGGCCAGCTCGTCGATGGTGGCCTGGGTCGCGGCACCGGCCGGGACCATGACCCACACCACGCGCGGGCCCTTCAGCTTGCCCACAAGTTCTTCGAGGCTGTGGACATCGGCGAGGTCCGGGTTGCGGTCGTATCCGATGACGGTGTGGCCTGCGCGGCGGATCCGCTCGCGCATGTTGCCGCCCATCTTGCCGAGGCCGACGAGACCGAGCTCCATCAGTGGTTCCTTAGGGTTGCGACGTGGCGTGAGAGCACTCCCGTGCCCGTGTCAGAGCCTAAGCCTGGCTGCACCACCCACGCCTTTCGGGCAGCGGGGGAAGTCACACACATCTGTGGGCATACCCGCTCAGACGGTCGCCTCATCGTGGACGCGTGCGCCTGACCCGGAGGCCCGGCGCACGCGGAGGCTCAGCCCGACAGCCGCACCGGCATGATCAGGTACTTGTAGGCCTCGTCGGCCTCCGCGTCGACGGCCGGCTTGCCGCTCAGCAGCGCGGGCTTCGTCGACGTCGTGAAGGACAGCTGGGCCACCGGCGAGTCGATGGCGCTCAGACCGTCGAGCAGGAACGTCGGGTTGAAGGCGATCGAGATGTCGTCGCCGTCCAGCTGGGCGTCGACCCTTTCCACAGCCTGTGCGTCGTCGCTGGAGCCGGCCTCCAGGATCAGCACGCCCTGCTCGAAGCTGAGGCGCACCGGGGTGTTCCGCTCGGCGACCAGGGCCACACGCTTGACGGCCTCGACGAAGGGGCCGGTCTCGATCACCGCGACCGAGTTGAACTCCGTCGGGAACAGGGTGCGGTACTTCGGGAGGTCGCCTTCGAGCAGACGGGTGGTCGTGCGGCGTCCGGCGCCCTCGAAACCGATCAGGCCCTCGCCCGCGCCCGAGCCGGAGAGCGCCAGGATGACGCTGTCGCCGCTGGTGAGCGCCTTGGCGGTGTCCAGGAGGGTCTTGGCGGGCACCAGGGCGACCGCGGACGCGTCCGGGTTCTCCGGCTTCCACAGGAACTCTCGGACCGCGAAGCGGTAGCGGTCGGTGGAGGCGAGGGTGACGGTGTCGCCCTCGATCTCGATGCGCACACCGGTCAGGACCGGGAGTGTGTCGTCGCGGCCCGCGGCGATGGCGACCTGCGCGGCGGCCGAGGCGAAGACCTCACCGGGGACCGTGCCCGTCGCCGACGGCATCTGCGGCAGCGCCGGGTACTCCTCCACAGGCAGGGTGTGGAGTGTGAATCGCGAGGAGCCACAGACCACGGTCGCCCGTACACCGTCTGTGGAGATCTCTACCGGCCGGTTGGGGAGAGCGCGGCAGATGTCCGCGAGCAGACGGCCGGAGACGAGGACCGTGCCCTCCTCGTCGACCTCCGCGTCCACAGAGACGCGCGCCGAGACCTCGTAGTCGAAGCTGGAGAGGCTCAGGGCGCCCTCCTCGGCCTTCAGGAGGAGGCCGGCGAGCACAGGCGCCGGCGGACGGGCCGGGAGACTGCGTGCCGCCCAGGCCACTGCCTCCGCGAGTACGTCGCGTTCCACCCGGATCTTCACCGTTGCCGCCTCCGTCTGTTGCCGGCGCTCTCGCCCTGCTGGCCTTCGTCGTCCCGGTGTCGCTCTGCCTTGTGAGGGGAAGGACACCGGGGACCAGTCTGACGCACCGCGCTGACAGTCGGTGCCCCTCGGGGTCAAGTCGTGCCGAGCGGCAGTCGAGCCGCCGAGAGCAAGTTGTGCACAGCCCCGTCTTCGAAACGATTCCCAGGCTCTCTCTAGTTGGAAGTAGTAGTAGGGCCTGTGGATACCGTGGATAACCCCGTTTTCGCAGGTCAGGCGGGATTTTTTGTCCACTGGCCCTGTGGGCGGAGGCGGTGGACAACCGGGCACTTCTGTGGACGACGAAAAGTTCTGCACACTCGATGCACAGCCTCGGGCCACTTCTCCCCAGCGTCGTCCCCAGCTTTACCCACGTTCCCCACAGCCCAACCCGGCACCTTGATGTGACGCCTTTCACTCGACACGGTGAGAAGGCGCGTCACGTTGCCGAACAGTGGACAGGGGTGTGGAGAAGCTGGGGATCGCTGGGGACAACCGGCTGAAGCCTGTGGGTCGACGGTGGACAACTCCGTGCACACCCTGTGGATCTTTTCTTCGTCCACAGTCTGTGGAGAGCGGTCGTCCACGAATCCACAAGCGGTTGACCTGGTCTGATGGTCATTCAACAGCTCCTCCTGTGGACACAGTCTGGACAACTTCCCAGTCCCCAGGTTGTGGACGCCAGAAAGTCACCGAATCTGTGGAGGGTGGCCGTAACCGGGCTCCTAATCGAACAGCTGATGTCGTGCCGGTTGCGACGCACACGGGCCGGACGACCCTCCGAGGGGGTGCCGGAGCCTCTCGGAGCGGCCTTTCGCAGCGTTCTCCAGCGGGCTCACGCCGGCTTGGAGCGCTCGGAACCAGCCGGGGGAGCCACTCTGTGGAACCGGCCGACGCCCCTCGGGGCGGGGGCCGAGACCCTCTCGCGACGACTGCCGGAGCGGTGAGCGGCGGCCGCGGACCCGCCGGCGACGCGGACGGCGCCGACGGCGCAGACGGCCCGGGGAGAACGCGAAAGGCGCCCTCGGGGACGTGCCCCGGGGCGCCCTCACCCGCGTACGGCCGCTGTCGTCAGGTGCGGGCGGCCACGTGGTCAGCCGTTCTTGATGCGGTTCGTGAGCTCGGTGACCTGGTTGTAGATCGAGCGGCGCTCGGCCATGAGCGCACGGATCTTGCGGTCGGCGTGCATCACGGTCGTGTGGTCGCGGCCGCCGAACTGCGCGCCGATCTTCGGCAGTGACAGGTCCGTGAGCTCGCGGCACAGGTACATGGCGATCTGCCGGGCCGTCACGAGGACACGGCTGCGGGAGGAACCGCACAGGTCCTCCACCGTGAGACCGAAGTAGTCGGCCGTGGCGGCCATGATCGCGGTGGCCGTGATCTCGGGCGCCGAGTCCTCCCCGCCGGGGATCAGGTCCTTGAGGACGATCTCCGTCAGACCGAGGTCCACGGGCTGCCGGTTGAGCGACGCGAACGCGGTCACCCGGATCAGCGCGCCCTCCAGCTCGCGGATGTTGCGCGAGATCCGCGAGGCGATGAACTCCAGCACCTCGGGCGGGGCGTTGAGCTGCTCCTGCACCGCCTTCTTGCGGAGGATCGCGATGCGCGTCTCCAGTTCGGGCGGTTGGACGTCGGTGATCAGACCCCACTCGAAACGGTTCCGCAGCCGGTCCTCCAGCGTCACCAGCTGCTTGGGCGGTCGATCGGAGGACAGCACGATCTGCTTGTTCGCGTTGTGGAGCGTATTGAAGGTGTGGAAGAACTCCTCCTGCGTCGACTCCTTGTCCGCGAGGAACTGGATGTCGTCGACGAGCAGGATGTCCATCTCGCGGTACCGCTTGCGGAAGCTGTCGCCCTTGCCGTCGCGGATGGAGTTGATGAACTCGTTGGTGAACTCCTCCGAGCTCACATAGCGCACCCGAGTGCCGGGGTAGAGGCTGCGGGCGTAGTGCCCGATCGCATGCAGCAGGTGCGTCTTGCCGAGTCCCGACTCCCCATAGATGAAGAGGGGGTTGTACGCCTTGGCCGGCGCCTCGGCGACGGCGACGGCGGCCGCGTGCGCGAAGCGGTTCGAGGCGCCGATGACGAACGTGTCGAAGAGGTACTTCGGGTTCAGGCGCGCGGTCGGCTCACCCGGACCCGACGCCGGCGCGGGCTTCGCGGCCAGCGGGCCGGGCGCACCGGAGGGAGGCAGCGAGGGGCCGCCGCGGTGCCCGGGCCCGGCGCCGCCCGGGGACGGCTCCTGGAGGTCCCGGCGGTCGGTCCGCTGGTCGTAGTCGCCCCGCGGCTGGTCGTAGTCCTGGCGCTGCTGCTCGTAGGGCTGGCGCTCCATCGACTGCGGCCGGTAGTCCTGGCCGGGCGAGGCGTACGGATCCCGCTCCGGGAAGCCGAGCCGCTGCTGCTGCCAGCCGTAGTCGTCCTGGGAGTGCCGCGGCCAGGCGCCCGGCTCGGGCCGATGGTAGTCCGGGTAGGCGGGCCGGGCCGTCGGCAGCTGGTCCTGACGTCCGGACGGCAGCTGGTCACCGGGACCGCCCGGAAGCTGGTCGGCGCGGCCACCCCTGCGGTCGTCGGCGCGGTGGCGGCCGTAACCCTCGTACTCGTCGCGCCGCTGGCCGTCGTAGGCACCGCGGTCGTCGCGGGCCGGGGCGTCGTAATCGCGGCCCTGCGAGTCGTAGGGACTGCGGTCGTCACGGGACTGGGAGCCGTAGGCCGCCCTCTCGTCCCCGCCCTGGGATCCGTACCCCCCACGCTCGTCGCCCTGGGATCCGTAGCCGGCGCGGTCGTCGCCGCCCTGGCCGTCGTACGCGTCACGGCCGTGGCCGGGTCCGGAGGGGGGCTCGGGCTCCTCGTAGCGCGACGGGGCGGACGGGGCCGGGGCGGGGGGCTCGCCGACGGAGTCGTCGACGGTGATCGCGATGCGGATCGGACGGCCGCACTCGCGGCTCAGGGTCTCGCTGACGATCGGCGCGAGACGTCCTTCCAGTACCCCCTTCGCGAACTCGTTCGGGACCGCGAGCAGGGCGGTGTCGGCGACCAGCGCCAACGGCTGGCAGCGCTTGATCCAGTGCTCGTCCTTCGCCTCGACACCCTGACCCCGGCCCTCCCCGAGGAGTTGTTCGAGTACTCGTGGCCACACTGCGGCAAGATCGGCAGGTACGTCAGCCACAGGGCACGCTCTCTCATGGGTCCCACGAACGTGTGGTTCTGGGAACGGGTTGGGAAGTCAGTCGGGTGGGGCGGGGGGAACAAAACCGCTGCGGCGGTGGGAAGGGAACGAATCGGAGTCCAGCCACGGTAGTCAGGGCGACCGGTGCGGTTCAAGTTGTTGTCCCCAGCCTGTGGATAGTGTCTCCCGGCAGGGGTTGGTTTGACCGGATGGCGTAGCCGCGCGTACCGTAACCAGGTCGAGTTGTCGATGGCTGCTGCCGCCTGCCTCCGATGGGCACAGATCGCGAAGAGTGATCGGGAAGCGGTGCACTCGGGCGTAACGAGCTACCTCGTGGGCGCACGGTGACAGCCAGGACGGCACCCCGCCACCACCGATTCTTTCTGGAGCCCCCGAGTGAGCAAGCGCACCTTCCAGCCGAACAACCGTCGTCGCGCCAAGACCCACGGCTTCCGCCTGCGGATGCGCACCCGTGCCGGCCGCGCGATTCTCGCGAACCGTCGTGGCAAGGGTCGCGCCAGCCTGTCCGCCTGATCACTTACAGGTCATGACGTCGTGCTGCCTACCGAGCATCGGCTGAGGCGGCGCGAGGACTTCGCGACCGCGGTACGCCGAGGACGCCGGGCCGGACGCCCGCTCCTCGTCGTCCATCTGCGTAGCGGTGCAACGGACCCGCACGCGCCTGGGGAGAGCGCTTCCCCGACGCGTGCGGGTTTCGTCGTGAGCAAGGCCGTGGGTGGAGCGGTCGTACGCAACAAGGTGAAGCGCAGGCTTCGCCATCTGATGCGTGACCGAATCGCTCTGCTGCCCCCCGGTAGCCTGGTAGTCGTACGAGCGCTGCCCGGTGCGGGCGACGCCGACCATGAACAGCTGGCCCGAGACCTGGACGCCGCCCTTCAACGGCTGCTGGGAGGGGGCGCGCGATGAAGTACCCGCTGCTGGCTCTTATCAAGCTGTACCAGTGGACGATCAGCCCGTTGCTCGGGCCGGTCTGCAAGTACTACCCGTCGTGCTCCCACTACGGCTACACGGCCATCGACCGGCACGGTGCGATCAAGGGAACGGCACTCACCGCCTGGCGCATCCTCCGGTGCAATCCGTGGTCGCTGGGTGGCGTGGACCATGTTCCGCCGCGCAAGCGTCCGCGGTGGCACGAAATGCTGCGTAACGCCTGGCGTGCACGCAAGGGCGGGAACTCCGCCGCCGAACCGGCCACCGAGGGGCCTGGTAGGTCCGACCACCCCTCAAGCCCGGCCGCCGAGACCCCGTCCCATGCTCAAGGAGCCTGATTAGTGGACACGATTGCCAGTCTTTTCAGCTTCATCACGACACCCGTTTCTTGGGTCATCGTCCAGTTCCACTCCGTGTACGGGGAGATCTTCGGTCCCGACACGGGATGGGCCTGGGGCCTGTCCATCGTGTCACTGGTGATCCTGATCCGTATCTGCCTGATCCCGCTCTTTGTGAAGCAGATCAAGGCCACTCGGGCGATGCAGACGCTGCAGCCCGAGATGAAGAAGATCCAGGAGCGCTACAAGACCGACAAGCAGCGCCAGTCCGAAGAGATGATGAAGCTGTACAAGGAGTCGGGTACCAACCCGCTCTCCTCGTGCCTTCCCATCCTGGCGCAGTCGCCGTTCTTCTTCGCCCTGTACCACGTGCTCAACGGCATCGCGACGGGCAAGACGATCGGCGTCATCGACGACCAGTTGCTCGCCAGCGCCCGTAAGGCGCACATCTTCGGCGCCCCGCTCGCGGCCAAGTTCACCGACAGCGCCGACAAGGTCGCTCAGCTCGGCGCCACGCTGACCGACGTCCGCGTCGTCACCGCGATCATGATCGTCCTGATGTCGGGGTCGCAGTTCTACACGCAGCGCCAGCTGATGACGAAGAACGTCGACACCACGGTGAAGACGCCCTTCATGCAGCAGCAGAAGATGCTGATGTACGTCTTCCCGGTCATGTTCGCCGTCTTCGGCATCAACTTCCCGGTCGGTGTCCTCGTCTACTGGCTGACCACCAACGTGTGGACCATGGGCCAGCAGATGTACGTGATCCACAACAACCCGACCCCGGGTTCCAAGGCTCAGGCTGCTTACCTGGAGCGTCTGACCAAGCACGTCACTCACCACGGCAAGACCCGCAGCCGGGGCGAGCGCGCCATCGTCAAGGCGATCGTCGCCAAGGGCCGCGACCGCAACGAGTTCGAGCGCAAGTTCATCAACAGCCTCACCAAGGTGGGCCTGGCCGCTGCGGCCGATGGCACCGTGGCGAAGAGCGATGTCGCCGTCGTCACCGAGACCGAGGACGGCACTCCGGTGACCGGCGCCGCTCCCAAGCGCCAGCAGCCGAAGCGGCAGTCGAAGTCGCAGCGTCAGTCTCAGTCGGGCACCGCCAAGGCGGCCGACGAGCCCGAGCCGAAGACCTCGCTGAGCAAGTCCGACGAGCCGGAGGACGCCAAGCCCTCCCCCGCCAAGCCGGCCGGTGGGGGCAACAAGCCCGGCGCCGGTACCCGCAGCAAGGCCCAGTCCGGACAGCGCAAGGGCCCTCAGCGGCCCAAGTCCCCGTCCAAGAAGTAAGAAGGAGTCCATCCCGTGACGGAAGGCACCACCTCCGCCGCCACCGAGGGCGACACCCTGACCCGCCTGGAGCAGGAAGGCGAGATCGCGGCGGACTACCTCGAGGGTCTGCTCGACATCGCCGATCTCGACGGTGATATCGACATGGACGTCGAGGCCGACCGCGCCGCTGTCTCGATCATCAGCGACGCGGGAAGCCGTGACCTGCAGAAGCTGGTCGGCCATGACGGTGAGGTGCTGGAGGCGCTCCAGGAGCTCACTCGCCTGGCAGTGCACCGGGAGACCGGGGACCGCAGCCGCCTCATGCTGGACATCGCGGGCTACCGGGCAAAGAAGCGCGAGGAGCTCTCCGAGCTGGGCGCCAAGGCCGCGGCCGAGGTCAAGAGCTCGGGCGAGCCCGTGAAGCTGAAGCCGATGACGCCCTTCGAACGCAAGGTGGTGCACGACGCGGTCAAGGCAGCGGGGCTGCGCAGTGAGTCCGAGGGCGAGGAGCCGCAGCGCTTCGTCGTCGTGCTTCCCGCCTGATCGGTACGTACGTTCCATCGGCCCCGTCTGTTGCGCAGACGGGGCCGAACTTTGTCAGCCTGATAGTCCTGGAGACAGCGCCCAGTGCGCTCATGCGGTACGGAAGGACGGTCCCCCCGTGACGGAGGCAGCGGAGCTTCCCCCTGCGCCCGAGCAGGCGCGCGAGGTTTTCGGCGATCGCTTCGCGGACGCGGTGCGGTACGCGGAGCTCTTGGCCGAGGCGGGAGTGAAGCGGGGTCTGATCGGCCCGCGTGAAGTGCCCCGGCTCTGGGAGCGGCACCTGCTGAACTGCGCGGTGCTCTCCGAGGTCGTCCCCGAGGGCGTGACGGTGTGCGACGTGGGCTCGGGTGCCGGGCTTCCGGGCATTCCGCTGGCGCTCGTCCGTGAGGACCTCAAGATCACGCTGCTCGAGCCGCTGCTGCGGCGCACCAACTTCCTGACCGAGGTCGTGGAGCTCCTCGGCCTCGATCATGTGACGGTCGTCCGTGGACGTGCTGAGGAGGTCATGGGCAAGCTGCCTCCGGTCCATGTGGTGACGGCTCGTGCGGTGGCGCCTCTGGACCGCCTGGCCACGTGGGGCATCCCTCTGCTGCGCCCCTACGGCGAGATGCTCGCCCTCAAGGGCGACACCGCGGAGGAGGAGCTGAAGAGTGCTGCCACGGCCCTGAGCAAGCTCGGTGCCGTGGAGACGTCCGTTCTCCACGTCGGGGACGGGGTGGTCGACCCGCTCTCCACCGTCGTGCGTGTGGAGGTCGGTGAGAGTCCGGGTGGTGTGCGCTTCGCCGCCAAGCGAGCCAAGGCCGCCCGAACCGGTCGAACCCGGCGCCGACGCTGACCTCCTGAGAGGCCTCGATCTCCCGGTTCTGCTGTGTGGAGCCGGGAGTCTTTCGTCACTCCACCCGGTCAGATCGGGTGGCTGTCCGTACTCCACACAAGCCTCCAAACCTACGCATCTCGGAGTGTCGCGCGGTGATGGCCTGAATGGCTATGCATCGTGTTTCACGTGAAACGTCGCTCACTGTTGCACGGAATCATCAGCCGCGGCCGTGCTGCGGCCGAACCTCGCGACCGAAAGCCTCTCGGTTCACTCGGAGAGGGTGCGGAGTTGTCCACAGAGGTGGATTTCTCCACAGAACAACGGGCCTCGCTGGTTCACGACCCCGAAGGCATGGGAGGCTCTGTTCATTGCGAGCCTGAAGTCGAGGAGAGTGAATCCTTGCGGTCCGACGCCAACATCGCGGGACCGATGACCGATCCGGTCCCCGGTCCCCGTACCGAGTCGATGGGGGAGGATGTTTCACGTGAAACACCGCCCCCGATGGACGACACTCCCATCGGTCGTGCTGCCCAACTTGCGGTGGAGGCGCTAGGTCGCGCCGGCGAGGGTCTGCCACGGCCCGAGCAGACCCGGGTCATGGTGGTCGCCAACCAGAAGGGTGGGGTGGGCAAGACCACGACCACGGTCAACCTGGCCGCTTCGCTGGCGCTGCACGGTGGTCGTGTCCTGGTGATCGACCTCGACCCTCAGGGCAATGCCTCTACAGCGCTGGGCATCGACCATCACGCCGAAGTCCCGTCCATCTACGACGTGCTGATCGACAGCAAGCCGCTCTCGGAAGTCGTCCAGCCCGTCCCGGACGTCGAGGGTCTCTTCTGCGCTCCCGCCACGATCGATCTCGCCGGTGCGGAGATCGAGCTGGTGTCCCTGGTGGCTCGGGAGAGCCGGCTGGAGCGAGCGATCCAGGCGTACGAGCAGCCGTTGGACTACATCCTCATTGACTGCCCGCCGTCGCTGGGCCTCCTCACGGTCAACGCTCTCGTTGCCGGTGCGGAGGTACTCATCCCCATCCAGTGCGAGTACTACGCGCTGGAGGGGCTGGGCCAGCTTCTGCGCAACGTGGACCTGGTGCGGGGACATCTCAACCCCGCTCTCCATGTCTCGACGATCCTGCTCACCATGTACGACGGCCGGACGCGTCTCGCGTCGCAGGTCGCGGACGAGGTGCGGAACCACTTCGGTGACGAGGTGCTGCGGACAAGCATTCCGCGCTCGGTCCGTATCTCCGAGGCCCCGAGCTACGGGCAGACCGTCCTGACTTACGATCCGGGTTCCAGCGGTGCTCTCTCGTATCTTGAGGCCGCACGGGAAATCGCCCTCCGAGGTGTCGGAGTGGCGTACGACGCGCAACACGCACACGCGGGTGCGCAGAACGATCAGAACACGGTGGAGGGGATCCAGTGAGTGAGCGACGACGGGGGCTGGGGCGCGGCCTCGGCGCACTGATCCCTGCGGCTCCGACAGGGGAGAGGCCGGCGCCTCCGACGAGTGGGACACCCACCTCGTCGGCGGCCGCGCCTGTCCTCACGGCGGAACGCGGGGTGGCTGCGGCGAAGGTGGCCACGCTGCCGCCCGTTTCACATGAAACGGAGGAGCCGGCGGAGGTCGCATCCTTCGAGGTGCCTTCAGAGCCCGTCGGCGCGCACTTCGCCGAGCTGCCGCTCGACTTCATCACTCCTAACCCGCGTCAGCCGCGTGAGGTCTTCGACGAGGACGCCCTCGCCGAGCTGGTCACCTCCATCAAGGAGGTCGGGCTCCTCCAGCCCGTCGTCGTGCGTCAGCTGGGGCCGGCCCGCTACGAGCTCATCATGGGCGAGCGGCGCTGGAGGGCCTGCCGAGAGGCGGGACTGGAGGCCATTCCGGCGATCGTCCGGGCCACGGACGACGAGAAGCTCCTCCTGGACGCCCTGCTGGAGAACCTCCACCGCGCTCAGCTGAACCCTCTGGAGGAAGCGGCCGCCTACGACCAGCTACTCAAAGACTTCAACTGCACGCACGACCAGCTGGCGGACCGCATCGGACGGTCCCGTCCGCAGGTCTCCAACACCCTGCGTCTGCTGAAGCTCTCCCCTGCGGTCCAGCGCCGCGTTGCAGCGGGTGTCCTCTCCGCGGGGCACGCACGGGCCCTGCTCTCCGTCGAGGACTCTGAGGAGCAGGACAGGCTTGCCCACCGCATCGTGGCCGAGGGGCTCTCGGTGCGGGCGGTCGAAGAGATCGTGACGCTCATGGGTTCCCGGCCGCAGAGTGCGCCACGCTCCAAGGGGCCCCGCGCCGGCGGTCGCGTCTCTCCGGCTCTGAGCGACCTGGCGACGCGCCTCTCGGATCGCTTCGAGACGCGGGTGAAGGTCGACCTGGGGCAGAAGAAGGGAAAGATCACCGTCGAGTTCGCATCGATGGACGATCTTGAGCGCATCCTCGGCTCCCTGGCGCCCGGCGAGGGTCCTGTCCTGCAGAAGAGCCTTCTGGACGACGACTCCGACGACTCGGAGGCCTGAGTCGGCCGAGTAACCGCGCGGCCGCTCGACGACACGTTCTGCCGTCGGCCCGACCAGCGGAGCGGACTGTGTCCGGTGTGTACCGGAACACGGTCCGCTCTTTGCTTTCTGGCGGTATCGATGGAATCGCATCGTGGATACGATGCGATCAGGTATGGCGCATCCACCTGGCAGCACCTTCATCGGGGAGGCGGGGGCCATGCAAACCGTGAGCCGTACCGGATTGGTGACCGCGGGCCTGGGGCTAGGGGCGGTCGGCGGCTTCGTCGGCAGCCTGCTCAGGGAGCACAGCGCCTTGACAGCCGCCCGCGATGCCGCGGGTCAAGGAAGCGAGGAACACCCTTCATGGGGCGTCGGCTGGTACCGCTCACGCTGGACAACCTCCAGGACCTTCCCAAGCGCTGCCGCGCGTGTGTCTTCTGGGAACTGGACCCAGTCAGCGGAGAAGCCGCGATAAAGGCGGGTACACCGGCACTGGAAAAGGAAGCCTGGATCTCCGCGGTCCTGCTGGACTGGGGTTCCTGTGGCCGTGTCGTCTACGTGGACGACGTGCCGGTGGGCTTCGTGCTGTACGCGCCCCCTGCTTATGTCCCACGCTCCACGGCCTTCCCCACGAGCCCGGTCTCGCCGGACGCGGTGCAGCTGATAACGGCGTTCATCATGCCCGGCTACCAAGGGCAGGGACTCGGCCGTGTGATGGTCCAGACGGTCGCCAAGGATCTGCTGCGCCGGGGCTTCAGAGCGATCGAGGCCTTTGGCGACGCACGGTGGAAGGAGGCGGCGTGTGTGCTCCCCGCCGACCATCTGCTCTCCGTGGGATTCAAGACGGTCCGGCCGCACCCCACGTATCCGCGGCTGAGGCTGGAGCTGCGCTCGACGCTCTCGTGGAAGGAAGACGTGGAGCTGGCTCTGGACCGGCTCCTGGGGGCAGTGCAGAAGGAGCCGGCGCTCCGTCCACTGTGACGGCTGATCCGGCGCCGCTCGATAGAGGTGACGAGACCTCTGTGACGGTCAAGCAAATGGGCCAGCCCTTTCGGGCTGGCCCATTCGTGTTTCACGTGAAACATGCGCCGCTCGCCGCGGCGAACACCGACTACTCGGCGATGAACGCCTCGAGGTCGCGCACGATCGCGGCCTTCGGCTTCGCGCCAACGATGGTCTTGGCGACCTCGCCACCCTGGTAGACGTTCAGGGTCGGGATCGACATGACGCCGTACTTGGCGGCCGTGGCCGGGTTCTCGTCGATGTTGAGCTTGACGACCTCGATCTTGTCGCCGTACTCGGAGGCGATGGCCTCGAGGGACGGCGCGATCTGGCGGCACGGGCCGCACCAGGCGGCCCAGAAGTCCACCAGGACGGGCTTGTCGCTCTTGAGGACGTCCTCGTCGAAAGAAGCGTCGGTCACATTCTTCAGGGTGCCGGCCACGGCGGGCTCCTTAACTTGTTGGTGCGGTGGGGCGGGTGAGGGTCAGACGGTGGCAGTCGCGGCAGCGGTCTCGCTGTCCGCGAGAGCGGCGAGGAAACGCTCGGCGTCGAGAGCGGCCGAGCAGCCCGTGCCGGCGGCGGTGATGGCCTGGCGGTAAGTGTGGTCGACGACGTCGCCGGCGCCGAAGACACCGGTCAGGTTCGTCCGGGTGGAGGGTGCGGCGACCTTCAGGTAGCCCTCGTCGTCCAGGTCGAGCTGGCCCTTGAAGAGCTCGGTGCGAGGGTCGTGGCCGATCGCGATGAACAGACCGGTCACCGGCAACTCGGAGGTCTCGCCGGTCTTCAGGTTGCGCAGGGTGAGGCCTTCCAGCTTCGGGTCGCCCTTGATCTCGGCCACCTCGCTGTCCCAGACGAACTTGATCTTCGGGTCGGCGAAGGCACGCTCCTGCATCGCCTTGGAGGCGCGAAGGGAGTCCCTGCGGTGGACGATGGTCACGGACTTGGCGAAGCGGGAGAGGAAGGTCGCCTCTTCCATCGCGGTGTCGCCGCCACCGATCACAGCGATGTCCTGGTCCTTGAAGAAGAAGCCGTCACAGGTCGCGCACCAGGAGACGCCACGACCGGAGAGCGCGTCCTCGTTGGGCAGGCCGAGCTTGCGGTGCTGGGAGCCCGTCGTGACGATGACGGCCTTGGCGCGGTGCACGGTACCGGCGGTGTCCGTGACGGTCTTGATCTCGCCCGTCAGGTCGACGGCGACGACGTCGTCGGGAACCAGCTCGGCGCCGAAACGCTCAGCCTGGGCGCGCATGTTGTCCATGAGCTCCGGGCCCATGATGCCGTCCTGGAAGCCGGGGAAGTTCTCCACCTCGGTGGTGTTCATCAGTGCACCGCCTGCGGTGACGGCGCCCTCGAAGACCAGCGGCTTCAGCGACGCGCGCGCGGTGTAGAGCGCCGCCGTGTAGCCGGCCGGCCCGGAGCCGATGATGATCACGTTACGGACGTCGCTCACGGCTTGATTCCTCGTCTCTGGAGACTGCTGCGTATCCGGTGGGAGCCACTCTCAGTACTCTCACCCCACCCAACGGATCCTAAGGGGCTTCAATTCCCGCTGTGTCCGGGCACACGGAGACGTCGTACCGCACACAGATCCCATGCGGTATCCGGGGACGAGCGGGGTCGAGAGAGACAGCGTCAGGACCGGTCGTACGACTTCGTGAGAAGCAGCTTGCCCGGCGTCGCCGAGCCCTCCTTCTCACAGGCGTCGTCGACGATGTACGCCGTGACCTTCGTGCCGTCGGATGTGTCGGGTTGGACGACGAGATAGACGCTCGTCCCCTTGTACGTACCCTTCTCGGCGCCGAGCACTGCTCCGGCGTTCCCAGTCCCTTGTTGCACGCAGTCGGGCACCGGCACCTTCGGTGTGATCAGGGTGTCGACTCCACCGGATTCAGTGCCTGTGTCGTGTGACTCGACGCCCCAGGGCTTGGCGCTGCCGGACTTGGTTCCCGTGCTCTTGTTCTTGGACAGCAGGTCCGAGACGCGCTGCTCCAGCTGGCCTTCGGAGAAAGTGGCCTTCGACGACGTTTCCTGCTGCGCGCGCGTCTGAGGCTCCTTGCCGGAGCTGTCGCCCCCCATGGACTGCACAAGGATCGTGCCCAGCCCCAGAGCGGCGGCGGTGAAGACGGTCCCCAGGACGACCACCCTGCGCCGCCCGCGGCGTGCTCGGCGGGCACGGCCTGGTCCTGAGGCCGCCCGCGGATGTCCGGAAGGGCGGTCGGTGGGAGCGGGGGAGCCGGAGTCGCCGACGGATGAGGCTGCTCCGGTGCCGAGCGGTGTGAGAGGAGTGTCGGTGGTGGAGGGGACGGTCGATGTTTCACGTGAAACATCGGCGTGCTCGTCCTGCGCGCGCGCCGCGTGATCAGGCGCCGTGGCGCTCAGCAACGCTTCCGCCGCGAGAGCCGCATCGATACGGCCTGCGACGTCGTCGGGCATACGGGCAGGGCCGGGCATCGTGCCCAGCAGTCCCCGGATCTCCTCCAGCGACTCGTACACCTCGGAGCAGAGTGCGCACTCTTCGAGATGCCGTCGCACATCCTCGGTACGGGAAGGCGAGAGCAGACCCTCGGTGAGGTCGGAGATCTCCGCGACGTCCGGGTGCCCGGCCGTCTCTGTCGTGGATGTCACGCTCGCCCACCTCCGCCCTTCACAGCAGCTGAATCGCTCGGCCCTGCGTCCTGCGGGCCCGCATCGTGCGGTCCCGCTGCCGGTGGGACGGATGTCCCCTGCGTCCGGTTCCTTCGGCCGCCCGACTTCTCGGACTCCTCGCCGCCGCCGGCCGTGCGGAGGTGGGTGAGCAGCGGGAGCAGTCTCGCTCTGCCGCGAGCACAGCGGCTCTTCACCGTGCCGGTGGGGACGTCGAGGATGCGGGCGGCTTCGGCGACGGGGTAGCCCTGCATGTCCACCAAGACCAGGGCGGCGCGCTGGTCGGCCGGAAGCGTGCCCAGGGCGCCGATGAGTTCGCGGTGGAGGTCATTGCGCTCGGCCGGCGCGGAAGCGGACTCGTGCGGTTCGAGGAGCTGCTCAAGACGTTCGGTGTCGTCGACCGGCGAGGTCTTCCTGGAGGCGGTCTTGCGGGCACGGTCCAGGCAGGCGTTCACCGTGATGCGATGCAGCCACGTCGTGACGGCCGACTGGCCGCGGAATGTGTGGGCTGCCCGGTAGGCGGAGACGAGGGCGTCCTGGACCGCGTCAGCGGCTTCCTCGCGGTCTCCCAGCGTGCGCAGGGCCACCGCCCACAACCGGTCGCGATGACGCCGTACAAGCTCGCCGAAGGCGTCCGGGTCGCCCGCTACATGGCGGGCGAGGAGATCCTGATCGCTTGCTTCGTCGTATGCGACTTCATCGGCCATCGGACCCCCTCCCCTCCCGCGACGGACGTCAGCCAGTGAATTTCACGTCCGTGATGGCTTGCTTGTAGCCAGGTTGGCTGTAGTTGGCTGCGTCGTTGCCCGAGTACGGCATCGCGGTCAGCCACACGAGTACATAGCGGCTCTTCTTCTGCTTGCCGACCGTCACCTTGGCGGAGGTGCCGTTCGTCGTCACCGAGCCGAGCTTCGTCATCGAGCTCAGCGGCGTGGACGAATCCGGTGCGTCGGTCGCGTACAGCTCGACCGTCGTGTGAGGGCCGCCGTACCGGAGCGCGAGGTCGGCGGTCGACACGCTCTGGGCGGAGCCGAGGTCGTAGACGATGCCGACACCGGGCTTGATCAGTATTTTCGGACCTTCTTTGTAGCTGTTGGTCCGCCACCCGGTCGTCGGGCTGTTGTCGTACGTCTTGCCCACGTCGTTCGGGTGTTGCGCGTCGCCCTCGGCCACGTACTCCGTGGCGCCCTGGATGGCGATCGGCTTGGTCGGCTTGGTGTTGTCGTCGCCCTTGTCGTTGCCGTCCGTCGTGTGCGTCTGCTTGGTGTCCTCGGGCTTGTCCCCGCGGTCCATGAGCGCGTCCGCGAGCTGCCAGCTGCCGAGTCCCAGAGCGGCGATGAGCAACGCCGACACGGCCCACTTGAGCGCCTTGCCGGTACGGCTCTGCAACGGGGGCGGCGGGGTGGGCAGCGGCTGGGCGGCACCGGGACGGGACGCGGGGCGGCCGTACGTGCCCTGCTGGTAGGTCGTGCGCTGGTACTCCGGCGGGGCGGTGAAAACGGGCTCCGGCGGGCGGATGCGGGGCATCTCGCTGATCGCCTTCACCAGCTCCTCGGGCGTGGTGCACGGCGATTCGTGACGGGAGGCCGTCGCGCCGTCATTGGCGAGCGCGCGCATGGCCAGCTCGGAAAGCCCTCGGTGGACCCCGGCGCGCACTTGGTCCGGGGCGATGAGGCCGACGCCCTTGGGCAGCCCGGACAGGCCGTACGCGTCGTTCTCGTACGGCCAGCGCTGGGTGAGCGCGGCGTAGAGGAGCGCGCCGATCGCCTCCGTGTCCGTGCGCTGCGGGGTGTCGGAGCTGATGCCGCGCAGTGCGGCGTTCACGGCGAGCCCGCGGATGCGCCACTGGCCGGTCGACGTGCGCAGCACGGCGCCCGGAGTCAGACGCAGATGCGCGAGACCCTCGCGGTGGGCCGCGGCCATGGCCTGGGAGACCTGGCTGACCATCTGGTAGGCGTCGTGCACCTCCAGCGGACCGGCGGCCAGGAGCGCCGTCAGCTCGGTGGCGTCCGGGAGCCACTCATGGACGACGTAGACGAGGTCGTTCTCCTCGACGGCGTCCAGGACCTGGACGAACCGAGGATCGCCCAGGAGGGCGGACGACCGGGCCGCCGCCAGTACCGAACGGGCCCGCGGATGATCGGCGGGCAGTAGATGAACGCCGACGGCACGGCGGAGTTTTTCGTCCACCGCGCGCCAACTGCTGAAACCGTCCAGTCGGGTGACGCACTCCTCGAGGCGGTAGCGCCTGGCGAGTTTGTGACCGCTGTGCAACTCGGGCGGTGAGGCCTTTCCGGGATTCTCGATCCCGCCGCTCCCCTGTGCCTCTTCGCTGTCCGTCTCCCGCTCCCGGTCCTGGGCCACCCCGTCGGACGTGGACTGGTCCGCCTTGGCGGTCAGCGGCTCGTCACCGCTGTTGTCTGCCACGTCGACGGCAGCCGTGCTCCGTTCCGCCACCGTCGTTCCCGCCTCCCCATCCGTTGCGCACTGTCCGACGCAGAAACCAATTGTGCCCACAGTCCGGCGCTATGCACGACACACGGCGACGGACGATGGTTGTGCGCGTACCCCCGCCTCAGCGCCCCAGGCGCCCGCGGACCATTCCGACCATTGAATTCAGTTCTTCGATGCGCATCTTGCGCGCGGCGACGTAGAAGACGCCGAGGAGGGCTACCGAACCGACCAGCAGCGCCGCGATCGATCCGATGACCCCGTCCCCGAGGGCCTCGGTGACCGCAAAGCCGATGGCGCCACCCACCACGGCGCCCGGGACGGCGGCCAGGCCGAGACGTGCGTACGTGCGCAGGACCTGGGCCCCGTCGAGGTCGCCACCGAGGCGCTTGCGCAGTCGTCGCCAGGCCACACCGACACCTACGGCGTAGGCCAGGCCGTACGCGCCGGCCATGCCGACGACGGCCCATTCCGCGGGCAGGATCACGTAGCACAGGGCCGAGGCGGCGGCGTTGACCGCGGCCACGATGACCGTGTTGTAGAAGGGGGTGCGGGTGTCCTCGTACGCGTAGAAGCCGCGCAGGACGACGTACTGCACCGAGAACGGGATCAGGCCGAGGCCGAAGGCCATGAGCACGTAGCCCATCGACTGGGCGGCGTCGATGCCGCTGGCGCCGAAGAGCAGGGTGCACATCGGGATGCCCAGCGCGACGAACATGAAGGCCACGGGCACGATCGCGACGGCCGAGGTGCGCAGACCGTGGGAGATGTCGTCCCGCACCGCGCCGGCGTCGCCGTCGTGGGCGGCGCGCGAGATCCGGGGGAGCATCGCGGCCATGACCGAGACGGTGATGATCGCCTGCGGCATGCCCCAGATCAGCTGCGCGTTCGAGTAGGCCATGATGCCCGCACCGCTCTTGCCCGAGGCCTTGCCCGCGGCGGTGGCGAGCTGGGTGACCACGAGGACGCCCGCCTGGTTGGCGAGGACGAAGAGCACGGTCCACTTGGCGAGCTTGACGGCCTTTCCGAGGCCGTGGCCCTTCCAGTCGAACCGCAGCCGGAAGCGGAAGCCGGTCTCGCGCAGATACGGCACCATCGCCAGGGCCTGCACGACCAGGCCGAGCAGCGTGCCGACGCCCAGCAGACGGACTCCGTCCGCGGGGATGTTGTGGACCGACATGCCCGAGTCGCCGGACGTCCCGTAGACCCACAGGAACAGACCGAAGGTGGCGATCATGACGATGTTGTTGAGGACCGGGGTCCACATCATCGCGCCGAACTTTCCGCGGGCGTTGAGGATCTGCCCCATGACCACGTGGATGCCCATGAAGAAGATCGTGGGCAGGCAGTAGCGGGCGAAGGTGACGGCGACGTTGTTCGAGGCCGGGTCACTGGCGACGGAGTCCGACATCAGCTGGATCAGCAGCGGCGCCGCGAAGACCACGATCGCGACGATCACACCGAGGGCGACCATGACGAGGGTCAGCAGGCGGTTGGCGTAGGCCTCACCGCCGTCCTCGTCCTCCTTCATGGATCGCACCAGTTGCGGTACGAACACGGAGTTCAGACCGCCGCCGACGGTCAGGATGTAGATCATGGTCGGCAGCGTGTAAGCCACCGTCCACGCGTCACCGAGGGTCGCGGCGCCCAGGGCAGCCGTGATGATCATGGTCCGTACGAACCCGGTGAGCCGGGACACCAGCGTGCCCGCAGCCATCACGGCGCTGGACTTCAGCAGACCCGAGGCCCGCCCGCCGGACTTCCTCGACGCGGGTACGGCGGCGGGGGCTGCCGGTGCCGTGGCGGCCGGAGCCGGCTCGGGAGCCGGTGCGGGGACACCGGGCGTGGCGGCGTACGCCCCGGCCGGAGCGGCGTACTGCGGACGGCCGCCGCCCTGTTGCTGGTCCCGGAAGAGATGGGCGAACGCGTCGGGCTCGTGACGCTCGTCACCGGCCTGGGTGACCAGGTCGTCGACACCGACGTACTGGGTGGTGCGCGCGTCGTCGCCGTAGGGCAGGTGACGCGTGGGGCCGGCCGGCTCGGGCGGGGGCGTCTGGGCCCACACGCGCGGGTCGGGGGCGTGCTGAGGCGTTGGGGGCTGCGCGTAGAGCGCCTGCGGCGGGTAGTACGTGCCGGGAGGCGGCGGGGGGTGCGCGGCACGGTCGTAGAGCGCCTCGGTCACCGGATCCTGGGCGGAGAGGTCCTGGCCCCGGTAGGGATCCTGGTTGTAGGCGTCCTGGAGGTACATGTCGGCCGGGGGGCCCGGCTGCGTGTGGCCCTGCTCCGGCGGGGGGCCCTCGGGGTAGCCCTCGGAGTATCCGTCCGGGTAGCCCGAGCTGCCCGCGCCCTGGCCGCGGTCACCGTTGTACGGCGCGTTCATGGTTACCCCACCTCATCGTCCCCGGGCCGACCGGCCACGACATCGCTCAACGGTCCACTCTCTCACCCGTCCCGGACGGGTCGGCGCTTTCCGGTGCGGTGTCCGGTGTCGGGTCACTCGGGTGCTCCGGGTCGTCTGCCCCGGACTCCGCTTCGGACTCCCTTTCGGGGTCCTTCGCGGAGTCTTCGGCATCCTCAGTGTCTACGGTGCCGTCCGCATCCTTGTTCACGGCCTCGTCCTCGGGACCGTCCTGCGCCTCCTCGGCATGCCGGGCGGCGGCGCGCTTGCGCTGGGTGTACATCCGGAAACCGGCGAGGACGAGCAGCAGGACGCCACCACCGATGACCAGCATCACCGTCGGGGTGAACTCGGTGACCTTCACCTCGAAGGTGACCTCGGGACCGTACGCCTGACCATCGGCCGTGTACAGCTGCGCGACGACCATGACCGGGCCGTTCGCCTCGGCCGAGGTGGTGAACTTCACCGACTGGCTGTGCTCACCGGCGACCTTGATCGGCTGCTCGTCGTAGGGGCCGTTCCCGATCTTGAGACGGTTGGGCTTCTTCGACGTGAGACGCAGCACCAGATTGTCGACACCCTGCACCAGGTTGTTCTGCACCGTCACGGGGATCGTGGCGCTGCGCCCGGAGAGCTTGGCGTCGGACTTGTCGATCAGCCGGACGAGCCCGGTCAGGTTGTTGAGGTACGCCTCGACGCCGACACGGAAGGTCGCCGCCTCGGCGGGCCTGCCCCGCCACGACGTGGACATCCCACGGTCTATGGCCCGGCCGAACGGGGTGGCCACACGGGACTTGTCGGTGAGGATCACCTGGAAGTTGTCGAGCTTGGTCTGCGTGGCCTGGATCCGCTCGAAGGCCGAGCGCGGCAGCTCCTGCTTCCGCAGCGAGGACGGGTAGGCGGACGCCGAGGGCACCTTCGTGGTGGCGGCCGGGTCCGGCTTGGCCTTGGCCGCGGCGGTCAGGCCCTGGGACTCCGACCAGTTCCCCTCCTGGAGAGCCTTCAGCGCCTGTGCCATCGTCTGGGCCTGGCTCGCGGACGGCATGCGCTGCGGGGCCACCACGATGCTGCGCTGCTCGTCCTCCTGCAGGTTGATCATCAGGCTCTGGGCGAGGAATTCCTGGATGGCGAGGGTGGAATTGGCGGCCTTCGTCATGTCGCCCTGGAACTGGGTCGACAGACGGGCGTCCGCGACGACCGCCGTCGTCCCGCCGCCGATGGGGCGGGCCGCGCTCGGCGTGTACGAGAGTCCGCCCGTCTCACGCATGCTGTCGCTGCGGGCGATCACCGTGTCGGCACCGGCCGAGGTGGCCACCTTGACGATCGAGGGGTCCACGGCGCCGTCGGCGGGCCAGGCGAACTCGGTGCTCGGCTTCACATGCAGGATCGTGTCCACCGTGCTGGCGGCCACGTCGGTGGCCTCCTTGAGATGGCTCAGCGAGCCGGTGACGTCCTTGCCGTTGTGCGCCAGCGAGGCGAGGTCAGGGTCGGCGAAGGGGAGAGCGACGACCTTCTTGTCCTGGACCGTCTTCTCCAGCTTGTCCAGCCAGGCCTGGGCGACCGCCTGGTTCTTCCCGGCCGTGGTGGTGCCGTCGGGCCCCTGGATCCGGTAGCTGTCCCGCATCGCGTCCACGGAGGCCAGCAGGTCGGGATCGAGGACCCAAGTCACGTCGAGATCGCTGCCCAGGGACAGCATCTGGTCCAGCCGGCCTCCGGGAGAGAGCTCCTTGGCCAGTTCGTCGTTCTTGAAGACGCGGGTCTGCTGCTCGTCCGATCCGGTCTCCGCCGTGAGGTGGACCGTGGAGATCAACGGCCAGAGGTACGTCGTCCTGGTCTTGGTGTCCGCCGCCTCGGGCTGCCAGGGCAGGAACGTCCGCTCGATGCCGAGTACCTGGTCCCACTGCTGGGCCGCGGTCCGGCCGGTGAGCGAGACGGCGAGCTGGTAGACGCCGTCGTCGCCGAGATCCAGCTCCTTGACGGGCACCGAGATGCTGAAGCGCTGCGAGACGCCCGCCGCGAGTTCTGAGAACTTCGCCACGTACTTGCCGCCGAGCTCCGCCGCGTCGAGGCCCGGCTGGAAGCTGGTGCGCCGTGTGGCGGTGTCGATGGCCGAGCGGCTGTTCAGGGAGGGCCCCACACGCAGGCCCACATGGGCGTCCGTGATCTTCTGCTTGCCCTTGTTGGTGACCGAGCCGGAGACGGTGACCGTGTCGCCGTCCGTGGGGATGCTGGGGCTGAGCGAGTCGAGGGACACGTCCACCGTGCCGGAGCCCGTGGCTTGGGCCGCAGAGGCCTTCTGGACGGCCGCTGCGGGCGCGCTGAGGGGCAACTGGAGCAGCCCTGCCAGCAGCGGTGCCCCGGCCAGCAGCGCTCCGCTGCGCCGGAGCCACCGGCGGGGACCCGTCCCCTGGAAGTCTGCCGCCTCGGCCACGCGCTCGCCCGTCCCTCGTCGTCGTCAGTGGTCGTCGGAATGTGCGTCCACGCATGGTAACGATGCGCGCTGAGGGGAAGTGCCGCGGAGGGCTCACAAGATCGGCCGAGAGCGCATGCTGTCCTGTATATGCGCGTATTGATGCGCGTACCGAGAGAGGGCGCCTGTGCACGTTTTATGGAGGCGCTCGCGGGGGTCTCGGCCACGTACTCTTTTCTGTTGTGCCGAACGCCAACGAAGACACTTCCAGTGCCCTGAGCCAGGTGCAGCACCGCGCGGTGAGCGAGCTGCTGCGGGTCTCCCCTGTCGCCGACGACCTCGCCCGCCGTTTTCAGGAGGCCGGGTTCTCGCTCGCCCTGGTAGGCGGATCGGTGCGGGACGCCCTCCTCGGCCGGCTCGGCAATGATCTGGACTTCACGACCGACGCGCGCCCCGAGGACGTGCTCAAGATCGTGCGGCCCTGGGCGGACGCCGTCTGGGAGGTCGGGATCGCCTTCGGCACGGTGGGTGCTCAGAAGGACGCCCGGGTGGACGACGTGGAGCAGTCCTTCCAGATCGAGATCACGACGTACCGGTCCGAGGCGTACGACCGGACCTCGCGCAAGCCCGAGGTTTCCTACGGCGACTCCATCGAGGACGATCTCGTGCGCCGGGACTTCACGGTGAACGCCATGGCCGTGGCGCTGCCGGAGAAGGAGTTCATCGACCCGCACGGTGGGCTCGACGACCTGTCCGCCCGCGTCCTGCGTACCCCCGGCACCCCGCAGGCGTCCTTCTCGGACGACCCGCTGCGGATGATGAGGGCCGCGCGATTCGCTGCTCAGCTCGACTTCGAGGTGGCACCCGAGGTCGTCGCGGCGATGACAGACATGGCGGTACGCATCGAGATCGTCTCGGCGGAGCGGGTGCGGGACGAGCTGAACAAGCTGATCCTTTCCACGCACCCCCGCAAGGGGCTGACACTGCTGGTGGACACGGGCCTCGCCGATCATGTGCTGCCCGAGCTCCCCGCACTGCGTCTGGAACGTGACGAGCACCACCGGCACAAGGACGTCTACGACCACACCCTGATCGTCCTCGAGCAGGCGATGGCTCTGGAGGAGACAGGCCCCGACCTGACCCTCCGGCTCGCCGCACTGCTGCACGACATCGGCAAGCCGCGCACACGTCGCTTCGAGAAGGACGGCCGGGTCTCCTTCCACCATCACGAGGTGGTGGGTGCCAAGATGACCAAGAAACGGATGACCGCACTCAAGTACTCGAACGAACTCGTGAAGGACGTCTCCCGACTCGTCGAACTTCACCTGCGCTTCCACGGGTACGGAACGGGCGAGTGGACGGACTCTGCCGTCCGGCGCTACGTGCGTGACGGCGGACCGCTTCTCGACCGTCTGCACAAGCTGACCCGTTCCGACTGCACCACGCGGAACAAGCGGAAGGCTTCGGCGCTGTCCCGCGCCTATGACGGGCTCGAGGAGCGTATCGCTCTGCTCAAGGAGCAGGAGGAGCTCGACGCGATCCGCCCGGACCTCGACGGCAACCAGATCATGGAGATCCTCGGCATCGGTCCGGGCCCGGCCATCGGGCAGGCGTACAAGTTCCTGCTGGAGCTGCGCCTCGAGAACGGCCCGATGGAGTACGACGTGGCTGTGGCAGAGCTCAAGGGATGGTGGGCTGCGCGGCAGGACGTTGCCGCGCAGAGCTGAGGTGCTCGCAGCAGTGTCATGTTTCACGTGAAACACGACGCGGTGAGCGAGGCCCGGCGTCCCTGTCGGAGCGGCTGGGGCATGCGAAAGGGCGGTGTTTCACGTGAAACACCGCCCTTTCGCGACGTCCGGCTCCGCGGGTTACTTGTTGTCACCCAGGCAGAGCGTGAAGGACTCGCCGGTTTCCTTCCACGTCAGCGTGGCCGTCGTGCCCGTGACGCTCTGACAGGTCAGCTGGGGAAGCGAGGCGCCGTCCGCCTTCTTGAGGACCTTGTGCGTGGCCTTGGAGTCGCCGCAGTCGACCTGGACGACATCCGGGTCGTTGTCCGTGCCCTTGTTGTACAGGCAGTCGCCGACAGCAAGCTTCTTGGCGTCCTCGCCGTCCTTGCTGACCAGCCATCCGCCGACGATGACGGCGAGGCCCGCGACGGCCACGATTATGCGGAGGTACTGCTTGAAGCCGCGCTTCGGGGCCTGCGGCGGCACGGGGGCGTACGGGGCGCCCTGCTGCGGGTAGCCGGGCTGGCCGGGCTGCTGCGGGAAACCCTGCGGCGGCTGCTGGCCGTAGGGAGCCTGCCCCTGGGGCGGGGTCTGAGCGAACGGGTTCTGGCCCTGGGGCGGCGGAGTGGTCACTTGGGGGTCCCCCTAGAACTTAGGCACGTGACGCGAATAAGACGCACGTAAGCTATCGGGCCGCTGTGACAACTCAGTAGTCCGGAGGGGGTCTGTGGCACTGATGTGACACTTACTGCAGCTCAAATCGGGCCATAGTCACAGCAATCGCTCCGTAGAGCGTCGCCACGATGACGACGAGAGAAACCGATCGTCCGTCAGAAGGCAGTATCAGGGCGGCCACTGCGGCGGCGCCGACGAAGGCGACGTTGAACAGAACGTCGTACACGGAGAAGATCCGTCCCCGGAATCCGTCGTCCACCGATGACTGCACGATCGTGTCGGTGGCGATCTTGGCGCCTTGTGTGGTCACGCCCAGGACGAACGCCGCGACCATCATGGGCGCGGGGGCGAAGGGAAGGGCGAGCGCGGGCCCCAGGACCGCGGCGGCTCCAGCGCACGCGGCGATCCAGCCGCCGGGGCCCAGCCGGCCGGCTGCCCAGGGCGTCACCACGGCCGCGACGAAGGAGCCCGCCCCCGAGAGGCCCACCGCGAGCCCCAGCAGGGCCAGCCCGTCGTCGGACTCGGACGCCCAGGCGTACCGGCAGAGCATCAGCACCATGACGGTCAGTGCGCCGTAACAAAAGCGCATCAGCGTCATCGCCAGGAGTGCCCAGGCGGCTTCCCGCCGGGCCGGCTCGGCCAGGTGTCGTATGCCCGCCGCCAGGCCCCGCGCGGTACCGGTGACGGCCGAGACGAGGCGAGGGTGGGCGGACACCCGGTCCGGACCGAGCAGCTCCGGGGCGATGCGCAGAGAGGCGAGAGCGGCACACAGGTACAGAGCCGCGCCGACGAGGACGACCGCCGCGTCGGAGTCCGAGGCGACAAGACGCACGGCGAAGGCGAGAGCGCCGCCGATCGTCGCGGCGAGAGTGCCCGCCGTCGGAGAAAGAGAGTTGGCCATCACCAGCCGGCCCCGGTCGACGACGCGAGGCAGCGCGGCCGACAGACCGGCCAGGACGAAGCGGTTCACCGCGGTGACACACAGCGCGGAGACGTAGAAGAGCCAGTCGGGGACATGGCTCAGCATCAGAACGGCCGTCACACACGCCAGCGCGGTCCGCAGCAGATTGCCGTACAGAAAAACCTGTCGGCGCCGCCAGCGGTCCAGCAGCACGCCCGCGAAGGGGCCGACGAGGGAGTACGGGAGCAGCAGGACCGCCATCGCGGAGGCGATCGAAGCCGCCGAAGTCTGTTTCTCCGGCGAGAAGACCACGTATGTGGCGAGGGCGACCTGATAGACGCCGTCGGCGCCCTGGGACAGCAGCCGTATGCCGAGCAGGCGCCTGAAGCCCTGGAAACGCAGAAGTACGCGCAGGTCACGCACGACAGCCATGGGGCACAGCCTCACATACGAGGAGGGTCCCCGGACGCAATGCCCGAGGACCCTCAACAGCACTCACGAGGATGTGCTTTAGCGCTCGACCTCGCCCTTGATGAACTTCTCGACGTTGGCGTAGGCCTCGTCGTCGAAGTACTGGACCGGCGGGGACTTCATGAAGTAGCTCGACGCGGAGAGGATCGGTCCGCCGATGCCGCGGTCCTTGGCGATCTTCGCGGCGCGCAGGGCGTCGATGATGACACCCGCGGAGTTCGGGGAGTCCCAGACCTCGAGCTTGTACTCCAGGTTCAGCGGAACGTCACCGAAGGCACGACCCTCGAGGCGCACGTACGCCCACTTGCGGTCGTCCAGCCAGGCCACATAGTCCGACGGACCGATGTGGACGTTCTTCTCGCCCAGGTCGCGGTCGGGGATCTGCGAGGTGACGGCCTGCGTCTTCGAGATCTTCTTCGACTCGAGGCGGTCGCGCTCCAGCATGTTCTTGAAGTCCATGTTGCCGCCGACGTTGAGCTGCATGGTGCGCTCGAGACGGACACCGCGGTCCTCGAACAGCTTCGCCATCACACGGTGCGTGATGGTCGCGCCGACCTGCGACTTGATGTCGTCGCCGACGATCGGGACACCGGCCTCGGTGAACTTGTCGGCCCACTCCTTGGTGCCGGCGATGAACACCGGGAGGGCGTTGACGAAGGCGACCTTGGCGTCGATCGCGCACTGCGCGTAGAACTTCGCCGCGTCCTCGGAGCCGACGGGCAGGTAGCAGACGAGAACGTCGACCTGCTTGTCCTTGAGGATCTGGACGATGTCGACCGGGGCCTCGGCGGACTCCTCGATGGTCTGGCGGTAGTACTTGCCGAGACCGTCCAGGGTGTGGCCGCGCTGGACCGTCACGCCCTTGTTGGGGACGTCGCAGATCTTGATGGTGTTGTTCTCGCTGGCGCCGATGGCGTCCGAGAGGTCGAGGCCGACCTTCTTCGCGTCGACGTCGAAGGCCGCGACGAACTCGACGTCACCGACGTGGTACTCGCCGAACTGGACGTGCATGAGGCCCGGCACCTTGGACGCCGGGTCGGCGTCCTTGTAGTACTCGACGCCCTGTACCAGCGACGCGGCGCAGTTGCCCACGCCGACGATGGCTACGCGAACCGAACCCATTCCGGTTGCTCCCTGTGTGTATCGGTGAAACCCCGAATGGGCCTCACGTGGCGGTGTCGTCGGACGGATCCGGCCGGGTGCTGTCCCGGTGCCGGGGCAGGCCGCCCGTCTCTCCAGATGTGCTGTCCTGCTGAGCGGAGCCTTCGGAGGCGGAACGCTTGATGTCCCGTCCCGCTCGCTCGCTCTCGATGAGCTCGTTCAGCCAGCGCACTTCGCGCTCCACGGACTCCATTCCGTGGCGCTGGAGCTCAAGCGTGTAGTCGTCGAGGCGCTCCCGGGTGCGCGCCAGGGAGGCACGCATCTTCTCCAGACGCTCCTCCAGCCGGCTGCGGCGGCCCTCCAGTACGCGCATGCGTACGTCGCGTGACGTCTGCCCGAAGAAGGCGAAGCGAGCAGCGAAGTGCTCGTCCTCGTACGCGTCCGGGCCCGTCTGCGAGAGCAGCTCTTCGAAGTGGTCCTTACCTTCTGCCGTCAACCGGTAGACGATCTTGGCGCGACGCCCGGCGAGTGTTGCGGCGAGGGCGTCCTCAGGTGCCGACCCCGATTCCTCGATCAACCAGCCGTTGGCGAC
This sequence comes from Streptomyces sp. 142MFCol3.1, assembly GCF_000424945.1. Lineage (NCBI taxonomy): Bacteria > Bacillati > Actinomycetota > Actinomycetes > Kitasatosporales > Streptomycetaceae > Streptomyces > Streptomyces sp. 142MFCol3.1. Next base: position 92,520 of record NZ_AUKV01000026.1, on the reverse strand, counting down.
CAGCGTCTTGAGGCAGGGGTAGAGCGTCCCGTAGCTGAACGCACGGAACACACCCAGTGACGTATTGAGTCGTTTGCGCAGCTCATAGCCGTGCATCGGGGATTCGCGGAGCAGGCCGAGTACGGCGAATTCGAGGATCCCGGAACGTCGGCTCATCGTCGCCTCCTCCCCTGTCGCCACCCGTCAGCGCGGCCTTTATGCCGTGCTGATGTATCGACTCGATACATCAGCACGATAGAACGACCGTCCGGATGCGACAAGAGGGGTCACGGTGAACGGCGTCACATCACCGATTGATACGAAGCGAGTTGCCTGATTTGAGGTGAACTTCGAACCTAGGTGGGTTTTGGCGGTGCGTAGTCTGTGCGGCATGCACACCACCGGGAACCGAGTGACACCTGAGGGCGTCATCGTCTTTGGTGCAGTACGGGTGAATGTACAAACGACCACATCCGTACTTCGGGGGGACCGGAAACCAGCCGCCGTTTCCAGGCGCGCAAAGGTGCGCCTGCCCGAGGAGTAATCGTTCGATGAGCGAGCACCGTCGCAAACCGCCGCAGCCGCAGGGCGGCGGACGTGCCGCGGCCCGACGCGGTCAGCCCGGCCCGTCCGAGGGCCGCCGCGCGGCACCGCGAGGCGCCACCGGGTCTCCTTCCGATTCCTATGGTTCGGGGGGTGAAGAGCGCCCGTTCAGCAGCCGTGCCGAGGCTCGGCGGGCCTCACAGCGAAGTAGTAGTAGTGGCGGAGGCCGACGCAGAGCGGCCGACGGCGCCGGGCGGGGCCCCGGAGGCGGTGGCGGCCGACGCGGCGGCCCCGCGGGGCCTAACGGCCCCGGACGCGGCCGTGGCCGTGCTCCCGTGCCCGCCAAGAAGCGCATCATCGACTACCCGCGTGCCGGCAAGTACGGCGCGGCACGCTGGGTGCCGTCATGGAAGCTCGTCACCGGGCTGTTCATCGGCTTCTGCGGCAGCCTGGTCGCGGTGGCCGGCATCGCGTACGCGATGGTGTCCGTGCCCAAGGTCGCCGACACCGCCACTGCGCAGAACAACGTCTACTACTGGAAAGACGGCACGGAGATGGTCGCCACCGGTGGTGAGACGAACCGGCAGATCATCAACTACGACCAGATCCCCGAGGCGATGCGGTACGCGGTCATCTCGCAGGAGAACAAGACCTTCGAGACCGACAGCGGCATCGACCCCAAGGGCATCGCGCGGGCCCTGTTCAACATGGCCAAGGGCGGCCAGACCCAGGGTGGCTCGACCATCACCCAGCAGTACGTCAAGAACGCGATGCTGGACGACCAGTCGCAGACAATCTCGCGAAAGTTCAAGGAGCTCTTCGTCGCGATCAAGGTAGGCGCCACGGTCGACAAGGAAGACATCATGGCCGGCTACCTGAACTCCGCGTACTACGGTCGCGGTGCCTACGGCATCCAGGCGGCCGCGCGGGCGTACTTCAACAAGGACGCCGTCAAGCTGAACGCGAGCGAGTGCGCCTTCCTCTCGGCGGTCCTCAAGGGCGCCACGTACTACGACCCGGCCGGCGCGACCGAGGTCGACCCCGCGGCCACGCCCGAGGACAACACCAGGCGGCTCAGGGCCCAGTGGGCGGACACCTTGGACAAGGAGGTCGAGTACGGCCACCTGAGCGCCTCTGACCGCAACAAGTTCAAGGACCTGCCCAAGTGGAAGAATCCGCGGTCCAACACCCGGCTCAGCGGCCAGATCGGCTATCTCGTCGACCTCGCCAAGGGCTACATCGTCAACAACACGGACATCACGGCCAGCCAGCTCCAGCGGGGCGGCTACTCGATCCACACGACCTTCGACAAGACGAAGGTCGACGCGCTCACCGCGGCCGTGTCGAAGGTCCAGAAGGCCAACATCAAGCCCAAGCAGCGTCCGAAGACGGACACGCACGTCCAGTTCGGCGGGGCCTCCATCGACCCCAACACCGGCGCGATCAGGGCCATCTACGGCGGTGAGGACGCGACCAAGCACTTCACCAACAACGCCGACCAGACCGGTGCCCAGGTGGGTTCGACGTTCAAGCCGTTCGTGCTGGCGGCCGCCATGTCCTGGGGTGCCCGTGATCCCGACGGCGACCCGGTCCAGGCACAGGACGAGCGCACCATCGTCTCTCCGAAGAGTCTCTACAGCGGCAAGAACAAGCTGAAGATCCGGGACTACGACCGCCAGGTCTGGATGGACGACAAGGGCAAGGAGTGGCTCCAGCGGAACGACGGCAACCAGTCGTACAACCCGCCGAGCTACAAGATCGACCTGCGTGAGGCGATGCGGGAGTCGGTGAACTCCGCCTACGTCCAGCTGGGCATGGACGTAGGCCTGGACAAGGTCAAGGAGGCCGTCCTGGACGCCGGCATCCTGAAGTCGAGTCTGGCCAGCTCCAACTATCCGTCGTTCTCGCTGGGTACTTCCTCGCCGAGCGCCATCCGCATGGCGGGCTCCTACGCCACCTTCGCCGCCAGCGGCAAGCAGCGTGACCCGTACTCGGTCGACAAGATCACCAACAAGGACGGCACGGTCTTCCGTCACGCCGATGTCGCGAAGACGAGGCAGGCCTTCACCGAGAAGGTGGCCGACAACGTCACCGACGTGCTGAAGACCGTGGTCGAGAAGGGAACCGGTACCAACGCCCAGCTGACGGGCCGTGACGTGGCCGGCAAGACCGGTACCACCGACGGCAACAAGTCCGCCTGGTTCGTCGGGTACACGCCCCAGCTGTCGACCGCGATCGGCATGTACCGCCTGGACGACGACGCGTCGAACAAGAACCGCCAGTTCCTCCAGATGTACGGCACGGGTGGTGAGAAGACCATCCACGGTGCCTCGTTCCCGTCGCAGATCTGGCGCGACTACATGGAGCAGGCACTGAAGGGCGAGAAGGCGATTCCGTTCCCGAAGCCCGAGGAGATCGGCACGGTCCTCAACGACGTCCCGAGCCCGAGCGTGACCCCCTCGGCCACCGAGAGCGCGGTGGAGACCCCGACTCCGACCCCGACTCCCAGCGAGACCGTGACGTCTCCCTCACCCTCGACGAGTGAGAGCTGCAACAAGTTCGACTGGAACTGCAACAACAACGGCGGGACGGACACCGGCGGTGTCGATACCGGTGGTACCGACGGTGGCGTCACATCCACACCTACGGAGACCACCACGACCGGGAGCACAAAAGGCAACGGCAATGGCAACGGAGGGATCTTCGGAGGACCGAACGGTTAGCTGCCTTCAGTCAGTCTGTTTCACGTGAAACACACCGTTTCACGTGAAACGAGGGCCGCCGCACCCCACCGGGTGCGGCGGCCCTCGGCGTATTCTCAGGCTCGTACGGCAGGATGTGCGGCATGCCCAGTGCAGAGACGACGCGAGCGAGCGCGCACGAGCCGGAGCTGGTACGGCCGACCAGGGAGGACGAGGTCGCCGCGAACGGCAGCGAGCTGTTCGGCGGCCCCATCGGACGCCGAGCCCTGCTCGGCACGTCCTGGTGGACGCCCGTGCGCGTGATCGCGCTCGTGGCGATCGGCATGTTCGCCCTCGGTATGGTGCAGAAGCTGCCCTGCTACGACGGCGCATGGTTCTTCGGCGCCAGCTCGCAGTACACGCACGCGTGCTACTCGGACATCCCGCACCTCTATCAGGGGCGGGGCTTCGCCGACGGGCTCGTGCCGTACTTCGACAAGATCCCCGGCGACATGCAGTACCTCGAGTACCCGGTGCTGACCGGTGTCTTCATGGAGGTCGCGGCCTGGCTCACGCCGGGTGGCGGGAGCATCCAGCACCAGGAACAGATCTACTGGATGGTCAATGCCGGGATGCTGATGGTGTGCGCGGCGGTCATCGCCGTCTGCACCGCCCGCACCCACCGCCGACGCCCGTGGGACGGCCTCCTGGTCGCTCTGGCGCCCGCCTTCGCTCTCACGGCCACCATCAACTGGGATCTCCTCGCCGTCGCCCTGCTGGCCGCCGCGATGCTGATGTGGTCACGGGGCCGCGTGCTGGCGTTCGGAGTGCTGATCGGGCTCGCCACGGCCGCGAAGTTCTACCCCTTCCTGGTGCTCGGGCCACTCTTCCTGCTCTGCTGGCGGGCCGGCAGGTGGCGCGACTTCGGCACGGCCCTGCTCGGCTCCGTGGGAGCCTGGCTCGCGGTGAACCTTCCGGTCATGTATTTCGCCCCGGAAGGGTGGGCGAAGTTCTACAGCTTCAGCCACGATCGCGGTGTCGACTTCGGCTCGGTCTTCCTGTTCGTCTCGCAGTGGCTGAAGATCACGATCACCCCCGACGCCGCGAACAACTGGGCGCTGGTCATGATGGTGCTCGCCTGTGTGGGACTGACCGTCCTCACGCTCACCGCCCCGCGACGTCCCCGCTTCGCCCAGCTCGCCTTCCTGATCGTCGCGGTCTTCATCCTCACCAACAAGGTCTACTCACCGCAGTACGTGCTGTGGCTGGTTCCGCTCGCCGCGCTGGCCCGGCCGCGCTGGCGGGACTTCCTGATCTGGCAGGCGTGCGAGGTCACGTACTTCCTGGGGATCTGGCTGTACCTCGCGTACACGACCAGTGGTGACGCCCACAAGGGCCTGCCGACGGACGGGTACCAAGTCGCCATCCTCGTCCACCTGGTGGGGACCCTGTACCTCTGTGCCGTGGTCGTCCGGGACATCTTCATGCCGGAGCGCGACCCGGTTCGCCGGGCGGGCGACGACGACCCCTCGGGCGGTGTGCTGGACGGGTCCGAGGACGTCTTCGTCCTCGGTGCGGCGGCCCATCCGCCGCGGCATGCGGCGCACTTCGAGGGGCCTCAGGTCGAGTGGGGCAGCCGCCCCGTACCGGCAGGTGACGGTTCGCCCTGAGCGAACATGGCGTAGAGAGGCTACGCAAAAGGCCGTACACGGAGACCCGCGTACGGCCTTTCTGCTGCTGCGATCCGGTCAAACCCCGGGGTCAGCGCTCGACGATGCGGTCGAACTGCGTGGTGGTGTGCCGCAGATGCGCCACCAGTTCGTCGCCCACCTTCGGTTCCGTGGCGTCAGACGGCACGAAGAGGATCGACACCTGCATGTGCGGCGGCTCGGCGAACCAGCGCTGCTTGCCCGCCCAGACGAACGGAGAAAGGTTCCGGTTGACCGTCGCGAGGCCGGCGCGTGCGACGCCCTTGGCACGCGGCATGACGCCGTGCAGCGCCTTCGGGGCCTCCAGGCCCACGCCGTGCGATGTACCGCCCGCCACGACGACCAGCCAGCCGTCTGAGGCCGTCTTCTGCTGCCGGTAGCCGAAGCGGTCGCCCTTGGAGACCCTCGTGACGTCCAGGACGGCTCCCCGGTACTCGGTGGCGTCGTGGTCGCCCAGCCACAGCCGCGTGCCGATCCGGGCCCGGAAGTGGGTCTGCGGGAACTGCTGCTGGAGCCGCGCGAGTTCCTCGGCCTTGAGGTGGCTGACGAACATCGTGTGCAGTGGCAGCCGGGCGGCGCGCAGGCGGTCCATCCAGCCGATGACCTCCTCGACGGCGTCCGAGCCGTCGGTGCGGTCGAGCGGCAGGTGGATGGCGAAGCCCTCCAGCCGGACGTTCTCTATGGCGGCGTGCAGATGCGGCAGGTCCTGCTCGCTGACGCCGTGGCGCTTCATCGAGGACATGACCTCGATGACGACACGGGCCCCCACAAGGCCGTACACGCCGTCCACGGACGATACGGAGCGGATGACGCGGTCGGGCAGCGGCACGGGCTCCTCGCCCCGCCTGAACGGCGTCAGCACCAGCAGGTCGCCACCGAACCAGTCCTTGATCCGGGCGGCCTCGTAGGTGGTGCCGACCGCGAGGATGTCCGAGCCGAGGCGCGTGGCCTCGTCCGCGAGCCGCTCGTGGCCGAAGCCGTAGCCGTTGCCCTTGCAGACGGGGACCAGCCCCGGAAACTGCTCGGACACGTGCTTGTGGTGTGCCCGCCAGCGCGCGGTGTCGACGTAGAGCGTGAGCGCCATGGCCGGTCCCGGAACCTTTCTCGTGGCTGCGGTGTATCAGAGGTATGAAAGGAAATTGTGGCGGATCCGCCGGACCTACGGGGCGACGCCGTGCCGGAAACGCGGCTCGGCGGGTGGCCCGGGCCGGTTCAGCGGCGCGACATGTAGATGTCGAGCGCCTTGTGGAGCAGCTTGTTGAGGGGGAAGTCCCACTCGCCGAGATACTCCGCGGCCTGGCCGCCGGTGCCCACCTTGAACTGGATGAGGCCGAAGAGGTGGTCGGTCTCGTCCAGAGAGTCGGAAATGCCGCGCAGGTCGTAGACGGTCGCGCCGAGGGCGTACGCGTCGCGTAGCATCCGCCACTGCATCGCGTTCGAGGGCCGAACCTCACGGCCGATGTTGTCCGAGGCTCCGTAGGAGTACCAGACGTGCCCGCCGACGACGAGCATCGTCGCGGCCGACAGGTTCACGCCGTTGTGACGCGCGAAGTACAGCCGCATACGGTTGGGGTCCTCGGTGTTGAGGGCCGTCCACATGCGCTGGAAGTACGAGAGCGGGCGGGGCCGGAAGTGATCGCGCACGGCCGTGATCTCGTAGAGCCGCTGCCACTCCTCCAGGTCCTGGTAGCCACCCTGGACGACCTCGACGCCGGCCTTCTCGGCCTTCTTGATGTTGCGGCGCCACAGCTGGTTGAAGTTCTTGTGGACCTCTTCCAGAGAGCGGTTCGCGAGCGGCACCTGGAAGACGTAGCGGGGCTGGACGTCGCCGAAGCCGGCGCCGCCGTCCTCGCCCTGCTGCCAGCCCATGCGGCGCAGCTTGTCGGCGACCTCGAACGCGCGCGGCTCGATGAAGTCGGCCTCGATGTCACGCAGGCGCTTGACGTCCGGGTTCTGGATGCCGCCCTTGATGGACGCGGCTTCCCAGCGCCGGATGATCACCGGCGGGCCCATCTTCACGGAGAAGGCGCCCTGCTGCTTGAGATGCGCGAGCATCGGCTGGAGCCAGTCGTCGAGGTTCGGCGCGAACCAGTTGATCACCGGGCCCTCGGGGAGGTAGGCGAGATAGCGCTTGATCTTGGGCAGCTGGCGGTAGAGCACCAGGCCCGCTCCGACCATCTCGCCGGTCCGGTCGTCGAACCAGCCGAGGTTCTCGGAGCGCCACTCCGCCTTGACGTCTGCCCAGGCCGGGACCTGCATGTGGCTTGCCGAGGGCAGGCTCTGGATGTATGCCAGATGCTGCTCTCGACTGATGGTCCTCAGGGTCAGGCTCATTCGGGGCGCTCCTCGGGCTGGTGTGTCCCCATGGGTACAGGGGCTCCGGCTCTCGCGCCGAAGCCTACTGCGCCCTGCGAGCGCCCCGTCTGGCCGTATGGAACCTTGGCCCCGGGCAGGGTGTGGAGGGGGTCCCGGGGTCAGAGGAAAACGGGCGTTCGGGTCAGAAGAGGCCGCCGAAGAGGCCTCCGTGCGCCATGCCGAGGAAGAAACCCACGGCCGAGGCACCGAGTCCCAGGATCAGGCCGAACCGCTCACGCGTCGTCTCGGAGATGAACTGTCCGTATGCGCCGGTGAGGATGCCGATCAGGCCGGCCCACGAGCTGATCAGATGAAGGCTGTCGAACATCGCCGTGACGAAGGCCGTGATTCCGAGCACCAGGGTCACTGCGAGCAGGGAGTCCTGGAGTGGATGAGGCTTGCCGTCCGTGGCGAAGAGGGATCCGGTCGAGCCAGTGGTGTTGGGTCGCAATACCTGTGCCATGGGGCACCTCCTGCGGAAGGCCGCGCATCGTAGCGCCTTACACACCCGATGTGTACAGACTGACGGTCTCCCCGGTCGGATTTCAACCGGAAGCCACCGTGCAGGTAGTCTGTACCGTCTGCACCGGTGTCTGCCCAGGTTGTGACCGGGTCGAAACCCAGGTCACAGCACTGATGGCGTCTGGTACTCCGTTCGGTTCACCGACGGGGGCACCCGATTGTCAGTGGCGGCCGATACCGTTGCGTACGCATCACAACCCTCCTGCCACGGAACGACCGTGGCCGTTGAGTCCAAAGGAGGTGGGTTCCACATGCGTCACTACGAGGTGATGGTCATCCTCGACCCCGATCTTGAGGAGCGCGCTGTCTCTCCCCTGATCGAGAACTTCCTCTCCGTGGTCCGTGAGGCCAACGGAAAGGTCGAGAAGGTCGACACCTGGGGCCGTCGTCGTCTCGCGTACGAGATCAAGAAGAAGCCCGAGGGCATCTACTCGGTCATCGACCTGCAGGCCGAGCCTGCGGTCGTCAAGGAGCTCGACCGCCAGATGAACCTGAACGAGTCGGTCCTCCGGACCAAGGTCCTCCGCCCCGAGACCCACTGAGCTCTCCCGCTCAGCTGAACTCGGGATTCGAGTAGCAGCACCAAGCAGCCAGCAGCAAACCCGCCGAGAGGTTCCCCATGGCAGGCGAGACCGTCATCACGGTCGTCGGCAATCTTGTCGACGACCCCGAGCTGCGCTTCACCCCTTCCGGTGCGGCGGTCGCGAAGTTCCGTGTCGCGTCCACCCCCCGCACCTTCGACCGTCAGACCAATGAGTGGAAGGACGGCGAGAGCCTGTTCCTGACCTGCTCGGTCTGGCGTCAGGCGGCGGAGAACGTCGCCGAGTCGCTCCAGCGAGGCATGCGCGTCATCGTGCAGGGCCGGCTGAAGCAGCGGTCCTACGAGGACCGTGAGGGCGTCAAGCGCACGGTCTACGAGCTGGACGTCGAGGAAGTCGGCGCCAGCCTGCGGAACGCCACGGCCAAGGTCACCAAGACCACGGGCCGAGGCGGCCAGGGTGGCTACGGCGGTGGCGGTGGCGGCGGCCAGCAGGGCGGCGGCTGGGGCGGTGGCTCCGGCGGCGGCCAGCAGCAGGGCGGCGCTCCCGCCGACGACCCCTGGGCGACCGGTGCTCCCGCCGGTGGCAACCAGGGCGGCGGCGGTGGTGGCTGGGGCGGCTCCGGCGGCTCCGGCGGCTCCGGCGGTGGCTACTCGGACGAGCCCCCCTTCTAGGGACGGGCTCGTACCCAAACTTCTTGATCACACAGGAGAAACACCATGGCGAAGCCGCCTGTGCGCAAGCCTAAGAAGAAGGTCTGCGCTTTCTGCAAGGACAAGGTCACGTACGTGGACTACAAGGACACGAACATGCTGCGGAAGTTCATTTCCGACCGCGGCAAGATCCGTGCCCGCCGCGTGACCGGCAACTGCACGCAGCACCAGCGTGACGTCGCCACGGCCGTGAAGAACAGCCGTGAGATGGCGCTGCTGCCCTACACGTCCACCGCGCGATAAGGGAAGGGTGACCGACACATGAAGATCATCCTCACCCACGAGGTCTCCGGCCTCGGTGCCGCGGGCGACGTCGTCGACGTCAAGGACGGTTACGCTCGCAACTACCTGATCCCGCGGAACTTCGCGATCCGCTGGACCAAGGGTGGCGAGAAGGACGTCGCGCAGATCCGTCGTGCTCGCAAGATCCACGAGATCGCGACCATCGAGCAGGCCAACGAGATCAAGGCCCGCCTCGAGGGCGTGAAGGTCCGTCTGGCCGTTCGCTCCGGCGACGCCGGCCGTCTCTTCGGTTCCGTCACCCCGGCCGACGTCGCTTCGGCGATCAAGGCCTCCGGTGGCCCCGAGGTCGACAAGCGCCGCATCGAGCTGGGCGCGCCGATCAAGACCCTGGGCGCCCACGAGACGTCCGTGCGTCTGCACCCCGAGGTTGCCGCGAAGGTCAGCATCGAGGTTGTCGCTGCCTGAGTGCAGCGCTCGGCATAGCTGAGAGAAGGGCCGTACCCGAGGGTGCGGCCCTTCTGCCTGCCGTGGGACGCGGCGGTGTTCGTGTCGCAGTGGCCTTTCCGTACGCGGGAGTCGTGTCTCCCTGTGGCGGTCGTCGTTTCACGTGAAACCCCCGTTTCACGTGAAACGGTCAGCGTCAGGCGTCAGCGCGTCGCTCCCGTGACGATCCAGCGTCCCGAGCGGGAGCGCAGCCCCAGGGTCAGCAGGCGGATCGCCATCATCAGCGTCATCGTTGCCCAGAGAGCGGTGAGCCCACCGCCCAGCACAGGGACGAGCAGTGCGACGGGAGCGAAGACCGCCAGGGTGAGCACCATGGCCCATGCCAGGTAGGGGCCGTCCCCCGCGCCCATCAGAACTCCGTCCAGGACGAAGACGATTCCACAGATCGGCTGCGAGAGCGCCACCACGACCAGTGCGGGCAGCGCGGCGTCACGCACAACCGAGTCGCCGCTGAACATCGGCAGGAAGAGCGGGCGCGCCACGATGACCAGCAGGCCGAGTGCGACACCGGTGGCGAGACCCCACTGCACCATGCGACGGCATGCCTCGCGGGCGCCCTGGGCGTCGTCCGCGCCGAGGTAGCGGCCGATGATGGCCTGCCCCGCGATGGCGATGGCGTCGAGGGCGAAGGCGAGCAGACTCCACAGCGACAGGATGATCTGGTGGGCGGCCATATCGGCGTCCCCGAGCCGGGCGGCGACCGCTGTGGCGATCACGAGAATTGCCCTCAGGGACAGAGTACGGACGAGCAGGGGCGCGCCGGCCTGGGCGCAGGCTCGTATCCCGGCGGCGTCGGGACGCAGGGAGGCATCGTGCTCGCGGGCTCCGCGGACGACGACGACCAGGTAGGCCGCCGCCATCCCGCACTGGGCGATGACGGTCCCCCAGGCCGAGCCGGCGATGCCCAGGCCTGCGCCGTAGACGAGGCCGGCATTGAGGGCGGCGTTGGCCACGAATCCGGTGACGGCGACGTACAGCGGCGTCCTGGTGTCCTGGAGTCCGCGCAGGACACCGGTCGCGGCGAGCACGACGAGCATGGCCGGGATGCCGAGCGTCGAGATCCGTAGATATGTGGTCGCGTAGGGGGCGGCGGTGGCGGAAGCGCCGAGCCAGTCCATGAGGGCGGGTGCCGTCGGCAGGACGACGGCGATGGTGGCCGCGCCGATCAGCAGGGCGAGCCAGATGCCGTCCATGCCCTGCCGGATAGCGGCCCGGTAATCGCCCGCGCCGACTCGGCGGGCGACGGCGGCCGTGGTGGCGTAGGCGAGGAAGACGAAGACGCCGACGGCTGTCATCAGGAGGGTCGAGGCGACGCCGAGGCCGGCCAGTTGGGCGGTGCCGAGGTGGCCGACGATGGCGCTGTCGGCGATCACAAACAGAGGCTCGGCGACGAGCGCGCCGAAGGCCGGAACGGCCAGTGCGACGATCTCTCGGTCGTGCCGGCGTCGGACGGCCCTGGGTGCCGCGGGAGCCTGTGTCATGAGCACCAATCTAATCTTCCACAGGTAAGAGACGCAAGGCGATAAAGACCCTTACTAACTGTCAGGTCGGGCGCGTCGCGTCACGTCATTTGCAGCGATCTTGGTCCGACTGGGAAAGTTTTTCTTCTGCACATCCGGTGGATGGAAGAGTCGCAGGTCAGAGCGGTTTTCCTGAAGTGGCTGAGGGCTTGTTCACAGGGCTGTCCACCGTGTCGTGCACAGGTTTTGCCGAGTTCTCCACAGCATCGGGCCCGTCGTCCACATGGCCTGTGGATAACCAGATTGGCTGACGGTGCCCGCGGGCCTAACGTGGTGCGGCGCCCGCTCTCTCCTCCGTCCTCGGAAAGCTCGCAAAACCGACGCGTCAGAACCGGAGTTGGGCCGCTCAGTTGTCAGTGCTGTGCCGTAGAAATGAGGGGCACGGCGAGGTCCGCTCGGCGGACGGGAGGAGGTCGCTCGGTGAGTATTTCCGAGCCCTTGGACGATCCCTGGGCCGACAGCGGGCCCAGTGACCGTCTGCCTTCTTCCCGTCAGCGCCGAGACGTGCGTGGCCGTGACGAGCAGCACGACCGTGACCGGGACACCGGTTCGTGGGAGAGCGGCGGTTCGGCCTTCGAGCGGGTGCCCCCACAGGATCTGGACGCCGAGCAGTCCGTCCTCGGTGGCATGCTGCTGTCCAAGGACGCCATCGCGGATGTCGTGGAGGTCCTCAAAGGACACGACTTCTACCGGCCCGCCCACGAGACCATCTACCAGGCGATCCTCGACCTGTACGCGAAGGGGGAGCCCGCCGACCCGATCACCGTTGCGGCCGAGCTCACCAAGCGGGGCGAGATCACCAAGGTCGGCGGAGCACCGTACCTGCACACCCTGGTGCAGACGGTCCCGACCGCGGCGAACGCCGAGTACTACGCCGAGATCGTGCACGAGCGGGCGGTCCTGCGCCGCCTGGTCGAGGCGGGCACCCGCATCACGCAGATGGGATACGCGGCCGACGGCGACGTCGACGAGATCGTCAACAGCGCCCAGGCGGAGATCTACGCCGTCACCGAGCAGCGCACCACCGAGGACTATCTGCCGCTCGGCGACATCATGGAGGGTGCGCTCGACGAGATCGAGGCGATCGGCTCGCGATCGGGGGAGATGACCGGTGTACCCACCGGATTCACCGACCTCGACTCGCTCACCAACGGTCTGCATCCGGGCCAGATGATCATCATCGCGGCCCGTCCCGCCATGGGTAAGTCCACGCTCGCCCTGGACTTCGCCCGCGCCTGCTCGATCAAGCACAACATGCCCAGCGTGATCTTCTCGCTCGAAATGGGCCGCAACGAGATCGCGATGCGTCTGCTGTCCGCCGAGGCGCGGGTGGCCCTGCACCACATGCGATCCGGCACGATGACCGACGAGGACTGGACCCGGCTCGCCCGCCGGATGCCGGACGTCTCCGCCGCCCCGCTCTACATCGACGACTCCCCGAACCTGTCGATGATGGAGATCCGCGCCAAGTGCCGCCGCCTCAAGCAGCGCAACGACCTGAAGCTGGTGGTCATCGACTACCTCCAGCTGATGCAGTCGGGCGGCAAACGGTCCGAGAGCCGTCAGCAGGAAGTCTCGGACATGTCGCGAAACCTGAAGTTGCTGGCCAAGGAGCTGGAGCTGCCAGTCATCGCGCTCTCGCAGCTCAATCGTGGCCCCGAGCAGCGAACCGACAAGAAGCCCATGGTCTCCGACCTGCGTGAGTCCGGCTCGATCGAGCAGGACGCCGACATGGTGATCCTGCTGCACCGCGAGGACGCGTACGAGAAGGAGTCTCCGCGCGCGGGCGAGGCGGACATCATCGTCGGCAAGCACCGTAACGGCCCGACGGCCACCATCACGGTCGCTTTCCAGGGTCACTACTCGCGCTTCGTGGACATGGCACAGACCTGACCGGGAGCCGTGTAGGGTCTCAGATTTCGTGGCCAAATCTCACGAGCGATGGCCAAGCGATGGCATATCTGACACGAATCTGAGACTGGCAGGTCAAGTCGCATGTCCGTGAACTTCTGACGGGGTATCGCTCCGGGAGTCCGGAACTTGCGCGTGCCGGTGAACCCCGTGATGAGTACGCACCGTCGACATCGCTGGAAGCCAGGTATGCGGCGAAGGCTGCGGAGCTGGGGGTCTCCTCGCGTTCGGTGAGGAGATGGGTCACCGCGTTTCGTGAACAGGGCGAAGTGGGGCTCGCGCCGAGCCAGGGATCGACCCGGAAGTCGCAGGTCGCGGTCGACGAGCGGTGGGTGGAGACCGCGGTGGAGGTGATGGTCGAGCACGCCGACCAGTCGCGGCCGTCGAGGACGATGGTGATCGGGCGGACCCGGGCTCGGGTGATCGCGCGGTTTGGCGAGGGGGTGGTGCCGCAACCGAGTCGAGCGACGGCCTTTCGGCTGCTGGAGGAGCTGGAGCGACGCCATCCGCTGTTCCGGCTGAGTACGAAGCGCAACCGGGACATCGCAGGTCGGCCGGAGGGGCCGTACGGCAAACTGCGGCCGACGCGGCCGGGCGAGTACCTGCTGATGGACTCCACCCGCCTGGACGTCTTCGCGTTCGACCCGCTGACGCTCAAGTGGGTGCAGGCCGAGCTGAGTGTCGGTATGGACTGGTACACCCGCTGCATCACGGGCATCCGGCTCACGCCGGTCTCGACGAAGGCAGTGGATGTCAGTGCGGTGCTGTTCCAGTCGTTTCGACCGAGGCCGGCGGGGCGGGACTGGCCGCGGCACGCGGTCTGGCCCGAGCACGGCATCCCCCGCACCGTTCTGGTCGACGTCGACGGTGTCACCGGGCCGGGTCTGGCCACGCCTCCTCTGGTTCCCGAGACGCTGGTCCTCGACCACGGAAAGGTCTACGTCTCGGAGCACCTGACCAGCGTCTGCCGACGGATGGGTATCTCCATCCAGCCGGCCCGGCTCCGGACGGGCCGCGACAAGGGGCCGGTCGAGCGCTACTTCCGGACCCTGCGGGAGGGACTGCTGCAGGTGCTGCCCGGTTACAAAGGGCCCGACATCCACTCGCGGGGCGAGAGCCCGGAGGACGACGCGTTCTTCTTCCTCGACGAGCTTGAGTCGATCATCCGGGAGTGGACCGCGGCGGTCTATCACTGCCGGCCGCACTCCAGCCTGGTCGATCCGGGCCTGCCGGGTCTGCGGATGTCCCCGGCGAAGATGTTCGAGCACTGCATCGCCCGCGCCGGTTACATCGAGGTTCCCCGGGATCGCGATCTCGCCTTCGAGTTCCTCCAGACGAAGTGGCGCACGGTCCAGCACTACGGGGTCGAGATCGGCCGCCGCCGCTACAGCGGCCCCGGCCTGCCCGAGCCCGGTGTCCGCAGCCCCTACGACAGTCCGGTCAAGAACGGCTGGCCCTTCCAGGTGGATCCCGACGACATCACCCGGATCTACTTCCGTGATCCGGCTACTCGGGCCTGGCACACGCTGGTCTGGGAGCACGCGCCGTCGGCCGAGATGCCGCTGAGCGAGGACGCGTTGACGTTCGCCCGGCAGCTGGCTGCCTCGAAGTATCGCTTTCCCGACGACCGGCTTGCCGTCGCTGATTTGTTGGAGCGGTGGAATCTCGGCCTGGGCACCACGATTGCCGAGCGGCGCATGGCCCTGCGGCTCTCGCGTGAGCAGGCGGCCATCGAACTTCCGGAGAGTGAGGCGGAGACGGTCGTCTCGCTTCCGTCCGTACGCAAGGCCCTCGGCCAGGACGAGCAGACCGCGGAACTGCGGGAGCCCGACGTGGTGGCGGAGACAGGGGACGATGACGAGGCTGATCTGGAGGACCTCGCCGGGGAGAGCGACTTCTACGCCGATGCCCTGGAGGACGTGTGAACGGCGGCAGCGGTCTGCAGCCGGGCAGTCTTGCCTTGTCGCGGAAGGAGGACTTCAAGGCGTTCGCCGAGAGCCCTCGCCGCAGCCGGCCTGACCTGCTGACTCGCAAGCAGCTGAAGTCCCTGGCAACGCAGGCGCGGGCGGACTACGACCGTCAGCGCCGGCAGTGGCACGCGAACATCGGCCCGGTGAAGACGCCGCAGCTGACGGAGCTCCATGAAGACCTATGGGACATCGTCGACAGCAACGAGCAGGACGGCGACAAGGCCAAGGGGGCGGTGGCCGTCGACGCGTTCCCGGGGCTGGGCAAGACGACCTCGGTGCTGGCCTTCGCCCGGGACTTCCACCAGAGGGAGATCGAGGAGTCGGGAGCGTTCACGAGCCAGGGGCACGAGCGGATCCCTGTCTGCCGGGTCGGACTGACCGGGAACACCGGAATGGCTCGGGTTCTCCTTCGCCTGCACCCGGCACCGCAGGTTGCTGGCGGACTGCTGTCCGCACTGCGGGAGGGTGCCGCGGCAGCGGCCCCGTTCCGGCCGGTCCGTCCCTCGGTCTGAACTCTGCGGCAATCCACCGACCCGTCTCACCCGCCCGTTCTCGGCTGGCTGCGGCACCGATCTGACCCGCGCTTCGACACTTCTTCTGCCTCCTGGCCATCCGGTTCTCACGGCGCAGGACCGAGTGATGGAGATCATCGACGGGTCACCGGCTGCCTTCGGCCCCTACCGGACCTGTCCCCAGCCGGCACCGGCGGTGCTGGCGGACATCCGGGCCTTGGGCATCCGCGTCCTGAGCGGCCTGCCCGCAGCCGTCCTACGAGAACAGATCCCGGCTGACATCGCAGAAGCTCACCTCAGCACCGATGCGGTCTCCCCGCACACCGGACAGGCCATGGAACGTCCGGGGTTCATGGCCCCGCCCCGAGCCGCGGACACGGCCGTCGCGGTCACCATGGCCCTGAGCATCCTGGAGCAACCAGGAATCCACCCGGCCGGCGAGGCCCTGCGGAGCCTGCTGGAAGCAGTACGCGAGGAACTCACGCAGATCTCGGCGACCAGCATCGACAACTGGGGCAGGGGCATCAGCCCGGTGCTGCAGTCCGTGCACCTGGCGGCCCTCGCCCCTTCCCTCCGCCCCAGCGAATACGTCCGCTACCGCATCACGACCGAGACCCCCCGCCGGCCGACCCGGACCACTCGGGACATCGAGCAGCGAGCCAGGAAGATCCCCACGATGTTCTGGCCGCCCTGGACGATCCGTCTCGCACCACTTGAAGGAATCCATGCGCGGGCTCTGGCCCCCGCCCTCGCCGCCCTGCTGCTGATTCCCGACAGCCGCACATCCCTGGACCAAGCAGCCGGGCTGATCGGCGACGCCATCGACGGCACTGAGGTGTCACGCCTCCTCCAGGAAGTCGACGACCTTCCGCAATGGCCGGGCATCGCCACTGCCCTGGACCGGCTCGCGGACTACCTCGATGCCAACGGCACCCCCATCGATTACGGCCGGCGCCGACTCCTGGACTACACCAGCCTGCTTCCTCATGATCGCTGGCTGGAGATTTGCCGCCGCACCGGAACACCACCGGGAACCGGACGGCGCGAACGCATCGCACGCAGCCAGCTCTTCCAACGTCTGAGCGGCCTGCCCGCCGAGTCCGTCCCTGACGACCTGGGCGGGCTCGACAGCGCAGAGTTCCGGGCGACGTCCCTGCGGTTCACCGCGCTTCAGACCCCCGAACTCGTGCACGCCCTCCAGCAGGAAGCTCTCACCTTTCTGGCCTCACACCACATCCACGACGAGCCCGTGACCTGGCAGCCGCCCGCCACCCTGCTGGCAGGGCTCTCCCTTCCTGGACCCGACCCGGCACACGTCGACCTACCCCGCCTGCACCAGCTTGTCCGCGAACGCCAGCACCCTGTTCAGCACGCCGCCCAGGTTCTGGGCACGACCGTCGAGGCCATCCGACATGTTCTCGACGAAAATCCAGCCCCTGCACCCCCGCTGACGAAGAGCACCGCCAGGGCCACGGGCCGCATCCGGCAGCAGGCCCGGCAAGCCATTCCGGCAGAGCGCTTCACCCGGCTCTACCTTGACGAACACCGGTCCCTCCAGCAGATCGCCACCCTCACCGGCTTCTCCCGCAGAGTGCTGACCGACCTTGCCAAGGAGTACGGCATCCCGCTCCGCGAGGGCCCCAAGCACTACAAGCGCCGCGGCACCGTCGAACGGTCCTGGCTCATCGATCAGTACATCCATCGCCGCCGGACCCTGCCGGACCTCGCCCGAGAAGCTGGCATGAGCACCGCGAACATGGCCCGCTGGGCCCATACCCACAACGTTCCGCTGCGATCACGTGGAGGAGCCAGCCACAGTCAGGCACTTCGCGCTGTCGACCAGGCCCATCGAGCCCCGCGCGTCCTCCGGCCAGCGCTAAGGGGTCAGGGTGCCAGCGAACGCTTGAGGCGGTTCGCAGCTGCATCCGCCTTTCCCAGCCTCGGCGCGGCCGCGAGTGGCCTCGGTCTCAACACGTTCACCCTCGTCGCACAGATCAACCGGATCGAGCGAGAGCTCGGCGGGCCGCTGCTGGTCAGAGCCGAACGAGGCCGGCCCATGACGCTGACCCCCTTGGGGAGGAGGGTGCTCAGAGCTATTCGAACGTCTCAAGATGGTGCAGCGTCATGAGATCCGGAGTTCATTCCGGGTCGGAAAGGCGATGAAAGGCTCCGTCGAACTCTCCCGACGCAAGCAGCTCGGCGATCACGCCCACCATGCCTTGGATGCCAGGGACGCGAACGATCAGCCCGTCCGAGCACCAGAAGCACCGGCCACCTGCTGCTTCTCCGGTCCCCTCCCATCTCCTCATCAGCCGGTCTACCTCGGCGAGGGTGAAGATCGTCGCACTCCAGCGAGAGCCATCGGGGAGGTGAACCTCGGCATCCACATTGCAGACCTCATCGAGCGCCTCGTCAGGGCTCGGGAGGAACAGTGCCTCGAATCCTTCGGCGAGGACGCGGTAATAGGGGCCGTCCCATCCGGCGTCGGTCTGCAGTTTGCTCGTCGTGGTGTTCACAGCAGGAGCATCCCAGTAGTCCACGTGACACTCCACAGGAATGGACACCGCAGCGGCTGGCGCGCAGACCGCCGCCATCATTGGCTCGTGATGACATGGATGCGCTGCTACTGGGACGAGGAAGACACCTGGTTCTACTTCGAGGCGCCGCCAGTTGTCCAGTCCGCCGGCGCCCGCAACATTGAGGGTCTCGCCCGCCCACCGTGAACCCGGCGCCAACCACCGGTGAACTCCGTACAACCAGCTCCGCCCTTCGACGGTCACACCAGATAGCCCGCACCCCGTCGACCGAGTGGGAGCCTCCGTGCCACACAGCCGCCGCATCCTGACGTACGCCATCGCAGCCGCCGCTGCGGCCACCGCCGGGTTCGTGTTCCCGTCCGGCGCCACCGCTGCCGCACCCCGTACCGCCACGAGCGACTTCAACGGCGATGGCTACGCGGACCTCGCCGTCGGCGTCCCGGACGGGACCGTCGGCGGCCAGGCCAAGGCCGGGTACGTGAACGTCGTCTGGGGCGGCCCGAAGGGCGTCGGCGCCTACGGAAGCATCCGTGTCACCCAGGCCACTCCCGAGGTTCCCGGCACCCCGGAGGCGGGCGACCGCTTCGGCGCATCCGTGGCCCTGACGGACCTCAACGGCGACGGCATCGCGGAGCTGCTCGTCGGTGTCCCCGGCGAGGACGTCATCGACCGCGGTACGGACGCGGGCATGGTCATCGCGGTAGGCGGCTCGACGGACGGGCCGGGACCGGGGTCGACGGTTCTCACCGGGCCGTCGCCGTCGGCTGCGTACGGCAAGTCCGTCGCGGCGGCCGACCTGACCGGCGGCGACAACAAGGCGATCGTGATCGGCGGCACGGACAAGGTCGTCGCTCGTGTCATCCAGGGTGAAGACAGCATGGTCACCACCGTCGTCGCCGCCCCCATGGGCGGCCGCGCCCCCGTCCTGGTCACCGGCGACTTCGACAGCGACGGCACGGCGGACCTGGCCGTGGCGTACTGGACCGCGGGCGCCCCCACCACGCAGTCCCATGTGCGCCTGTGGAAGTGGGACGCCGGCCGGTCCGCGATGGCCAACTTCTGGAACACGGACAACGCCGGCGTGACCGCCCTGGCCGCCGGCGACTTCGACGGCGACGGCCACGCCGACCTGGCGCTCGGCGAATGCCGTGAGATCGCCGACGAGAACATCGACGACCCGTGCGGCCCCGAAAGACTCGCCAAGGGGGGCGGCATCCACATCCACTACGGAAGCCCCGCAGGCGGCCCGTTCGGCAGCCGCGCCCAGACCCTCAACCAGGACACGGCGGGCGTCCCGGGCGTGGCCGAGGACGGCGACCGCTTCGGCGCCGCCCTCGCCGTCGCCGACGTCAACCGCGACGGCCGCGACGACCTGATCGCGGGCGCTCCCGGTGAGGCCATCGGAAGCAAAGCGGGGGCGGGCGCCGCCTGGCTGCTCTACGGCGGCGCTCAGGGCCTGCTCGACGCCAATGGCGCTGCCACGTCCGTCTCCTGGAACCAGGACACGCCCGGCGTCCCGGGCGTCGCCGAGGCGGGCGACACCTTCGGCGCGGCGGTCGCCTCGGGTGACTGCAACGCCAACGGTGTACCGGATGTCACGGTCGGATCCCCTGGCGAGAACGCCTCCCTGGGCGCCGTATGGCTCCTCCCCAGCGGCTCGGCCGACAGCTCGGCGGCCTTCTCGCCCCGCACGCTCGGCCTCCCGTACCTATCCACGGCTCAGAAGTACGGCAAGCCGCTGAGCAGCCGCTGAGTGCGCCTTACGGAGGTTGCGCCCTCCCCCACAGCGTCGGCCCGCCCGCCGGGCGGCGAGCCGATACCTCCCTGCCCGGAGCACTCGATGTACGCCTCGACAGCTGCGCAACGCAGAGGCGGTGGCAGACCAGGCTCCGCGGCGCCCGTGAGTTCCTTCGTTGAGGCCGCGGTGGCCAACTATCCCTGAGCAAAACGGCCAACCACGGCTGAGCACCGGCCGCCCACCAGCGGACGCAATGGCTGCTGACGCGGAACTGGGTTGCCGAGAGGTTTTGGCCCCGCCCGTGAGACAAGGACCTCGGCGGCCGCGGTGAGGCAGATCAAAGAACAGCAGGCCAGAGTGTTGTGGGAATGCAGCGCCGGCTGAGATCCCACAGCCGGGGCTGGCGTGGAGCCGCGGAAATGCGCTCGACGTCCGGTCACCTGCCGGGTGGACTGGGGGGCATGACGACACCCCAGGAACTTCTGCTGCCCGCCACCCGCCGAGCGTTGTTGCACCGTATCGCCGTAGCGCAGAGCGAGGGGCGGGCGCCGTCGCTGGTCGCGGCGGTCGTCCGGGGCGGGGAGACCGTGTGGCACGGGGCCAGGAGCTCGGTGGACGGACACGGTCCGGACGAGAACGTGCAGTACCGGATCGGCTCCATCACCAAGACCTTCACCGCCGTACTGGTCCTGCGTCTGCGCGACGAGGGTGTGCTGGACCTCGGTGATCCGCTGGAGAAGCATCTGCCGGGCACGAGGGCAGGGGAGATCACCGTCGCCGAACTGCTCGCGCACACCGGCGGGCTGGCCGCCGAGTCGCCCGCGCCCTGGTGGGAGCGGACACCGGGCTCGCTGCGCCCCGAGCTCACGGATGTCCTGGGTGAGCAGCCCTTCCGGCATTCCGTCGGCCGGCGGCACCACTACTCGAATCCCGGTTTCACGCTGCTGGGCGCGCTGGTCGAGGAGCTGCGGGGCGCTCCGTGGCAAGAGGTGCTTCGGCGGGAAGTGCTCCAACCGCTGGGACTGCACCGCACGAGCGGTCGGCCCGAGATGCCGCACGCGGGCGGCTGGGCGGTCCATCCGTGGGCGGATGTGATGATGCCCGAGCCCGCGGAGGACCTCGGCAGGATGGCCCCAGCGGGTCAACTGTGGTCCACCACCGGTGACCTGGCGCGCTTCGCCGTCTTCCTCGCCCGGGGTGACGACCGGGTCCTGAGCGCGGACTCCGTACGGGAGATGCGGACGCCCGCCGCTCCGCCTGAGGCGGCGGACCTGGCGGCGGGGTCCGGCTACGGCCTCGGGATGCAGATCGCGCACCGCGACGGCCGGACCCTGGTGGGACACTCCGGCTCGCTGCCCGGGTTCCTGGCCGGCCTGGCGATCGGTGTGGACGACGACGTCGCGGCGATCGTGCTCACGAACTGCACCTCGGGCCCAGCCGCGTTCACCGTGGCCGCCGATCTCGTGCGGATCGTGGCGGAGGCCGAGCCGAGGATTCCCGAACCCTGGCGGCCGGTGGCCGAGGCCGACAGCGCCGTCCTGGAGCTGGTAGGGCAGTGGTACTGGGGGACTCAGGGGTTCGGGCTGCGGTGGTCGGCCGACGGCCGGCTCACGCTGGAGCCGTTGTCCGGTGTCGGTCGCGGCGCGCACTTCCGGCCGGACGCCGACGGAACCTGGACGGGCCTCGACGGCTACTACGCGGGGGAGGTCCTGAGGGCCGTACGGCGCCCCGACGGCTCGGTGAGCCATCTGGACCTCGGTTCGTTCGTGTTCACCCGTCAGCCGTACGACGACGGGTCTTCCGTGCCGGGTGGAGTGGATCCGGAGGGCTGGCGGGGGATCCAGTAGCCGACGCCACGTGGGAGGCGGCCCGTTTCACGTGAAACGGGCCGCCTCTGTCCTCAGTGCGTCTCAGAGGGGGAGTTTGAAGCCGACGTGCGAAGCAGTGAAGCCGAGACGTTCGTAGAAGCGATGGGCATCGGTGCGGGTGACGTCGGAGGTCAGCTGGACCAACTGGCAGTCCTGACGCCGGGATTCCTCGATCGCCCATTCGATGAGCTGGGTTCCCAGGCCGCTGCCGCGCTCGTCGGCGTGGACGCGCACGCCTTCGATGACGGAGCGCGTCGCCCCCTTGCGTGACAGTCCGGGGATCACCGTGAGCTGAAGCGTTCCGACCACGCGGCGCTCGCGAACGGCGACCATCAGATGCTGATTCGGGTCACCGCTCAGACGCTCCAGGGCGGCGAGATACGGGCTCAGGTCGTCGGGTGACTCGCGTTGCGCGCCGAGCGGGTCGTCCGCGAGCATCGCGACGATCTCAGGCACGTCGTCGGCGACCGCGGCACGTATTTCAAGATCTGCCATGAGCGGCACCCTACGCAGGCGCCGTAGGCTGCGCCGGCACGTTCGCCGACTCCACGACCCGGACCAGTGGGGCCAGATCCGGGTTCTTCGCGGCCTCGTCGAGCGCCTCCCGCAAAGCGGCGTCATTGGTGGGCCGGGCCTCGTCGAGGAGCTGGAGTCCCGCCTCGCTGACGTTCGTGTAGATGCCGCGGCGATCGGTCGGGCACAGGTAGCGCGAGAGCAGGCCACGGTCCTCGAGGCGAGTGACGAGCCGCGTGGTGGCGCTCTGGCTCAGCACGACCGCGTCCGCGACCTGCTTCATCTGGAGATGACCGCCTTCACCGTCGTGCTGCCTGCTCAGGACGTCGAGCAGCGAGTACTCCCGCACGCTCAGGTCGTGCTCGGCCTGCAGCGCTCGCTCGATGTGGGCCTCGATCCTCCCGTGCAGCAGGGAGAGAGCGCACCAGCCCTGAGCGAGGGCGGTGAGCGCGGGGTCCGTGGCTGTCATGGCGTTTTCCTCCGTCCCGGAGCGGCTGAAGCCCAGGATAGACCACAATCGAAATATCCCGCGGTTGCATATAGCCCGCGTCTGCAACTATTGTGAACGCACGCAAAGCGCTCCTGCAATCTTTTGGGAAGGTGTACCCCACCATGCCTCTCGCGCTTCTGGCCCTCGCGATCGGGGCCTTCGGAATCGGAACGACCGAGTTCGTGATCATGGGCGTGCTGCCCGAGGTCGCCGGTGACTTCGGTGTCTCCATCCCCACAGCCGGTCTGCTGGTGACCGGATACGCCCTCGGGGTGGTGATCGGAGCCCCGATCATGACCGCGTTCGGTACTCGTGTGTCCCGCAAGCGGATGCTGATGCTGCTCATGGGGCTGTTCGTGATCGGCAACCTGCTCTCCGCCGTCGCGCCCGCCTTCGGACTGATGCTGGTGGGACGAGTGATCGCGTCCCTCGCTCACGGCGCCTTCTTCGGCATCGGGTCCGTGGTGGCCGCCGAGCTGGTCGCGCCGGAGAAGAAGGCCGGCGCGATCGCCATGATGTTCAGCGGTCTCACCATCGCCAATGTCGTCGGTGTCCCGCTGGGCACACTGGTCGGGCAGTCGGCGGGCTGGCGCGTCACCTTCGCGGGCGTCGCGGCGCTCGGTGTGATCGGGCTGCTGGGCATCGCCAAGCTGGTCCCCGAGATGCCCAAGCCGGAGGGTGTGCACCTGCGGCACGAGCTGGCCGCCTTCAAGAACGTCCAGGTCCTGCTGGCCATGGCGATGACCGTGCTCGGCTTCGGCGGCGTCTTCGCGGCCATCACGTACATCGCGCCGATGATGACGCATGTCGCGGGCTTCGCCGACGGCTCCGTCACCTGGCTGCTGGTCCTGTTCGGCCTCGGCATGGTCGGCGGGAACCTGATCGGCGGCAGGTTCGCCGACCGCTCGCTGATGCCGATGCTCTACATCTCCCTGGGCGGTCTCGCGGTCGTGCTCGGCCTGTTCACCGTCACCGCGCACAACAAGATCCTCGCGGCCGTCACGATCGCTCTGATCGGAGCACTGGGCTTCGCCACCGTGCCGCCGCTGCAGAAGCGGGTCCTCGACCAGGCGCACGGCGCCCCCACGCTCGCCTCGGCCGTGAACATCGGCGCCTTCAACCTCGGCAACGCCCTCTCGGCCTGGCTCGGCGGCCTCGTCATCGCGGCCGGCCTGGGCTACACCGCTCCCAACTGGGTCGGCGCCGTCCTCGCCGCGAGCGCCCTCGTCCTAGCCGTCGTCTCGGCCGTGCTGGAGCGCCGTACGGAGACGCCCAGCGCCGTCGTAGCCGGCGTCGCGCCCGCCGAGCAGCGGGCCGCGGTCCACCACTGACCCGAGCCGAACGCGGAGCGAGGCCAGGGCCGCCCCGCCCCGCCGGCTCGCACGACGTCGCGACACCTCCAAGCATCAGCACCACCCCGCGACACCCCCAAGAAGGAGAAGACCCCTCATGAGCACCACCACTGCCGTCGCCCCGCTGACCGTCGAGGACGCCGAGGTTCTCGTCACCGCGGCCCGCCGTGCCGCCGAGGCGGCCGGTGTCCGAGTCAGCGTCACCGTCCTCGACGCGGGCGGTCACCTGCTCGCCTTCCGACGTGACGACCAGGCCGTGCTGATCTCCGGCGAGACCAGCACCCGCAAGGCCTACACGGCACTCCAGTTGAACTCCG
The DNA here is from genome assembly GCF_000424945.1 of Streptomyces sp. 142MFCol3.1. NCBI lineage: Bacteria > Bacillati > Actinomycetota > Actinomycetes > Kitasatosporales > Streptomycetaceae > Streptomyces > Streptomyces sp. 142MFCol3.1. The sequence goes on along the minus strand of NZ_AUKV01000026.1, from coordinate 68,004 downwards.
CCACCGCCGACCTCGTCGACGCGGTTCAGCCCGGAGGCCTCTTCCACACGCTGCCGACCGCACTCGACCGTCCCCTGCTGTTCATCGCGGGTGGCGTCCCGGTGCACCGTAAAGGACGGCTGATCGGCGCGATCGGGGTCGGCGGAGGCATGCCGGACCAGGACCACGGTTTTGCCTCCACCGCGGTCGAGACGCTCGTCTGACACGCGCCGACCGGCGAAGCCCCGGCCCAGGTCCGCTCCGACCGAGGTAGGTCACGCTCCGGCCCAAGTCCTGTCCGACCCGGGCCGTTCGGCTGCGGCAGGGATCGGCAGGGAAGTGCCGGCCCCACCATCTGGTGGGGCCGGCACTTCCGTGTGCACATGCGGAGGGGCACTCGGCCGACCGGTCCGCGGTCATGGCCCGGCATCCGGTCCGGACACCAGGCGGCCGCGCCCGGTCCCCGCTACCCGGCGGCCACTGTCAGGGGCGCGAAGCGTCGCGTCCAGTCCCCGGGCAGCTCCGGGATTTTGTAGGACATGACCGCGTTGAAAGCGACGGACGTGAGGCCGCGCTCCTGCACCCACGACAACAGCTCTTCGTGTCGCAGGTCGATATCGGTACGCAGCGGACGGTCGGTGTGGGCGGCGAGCGAGGTGATGAGGGCCTTCGCCGTCTGCGTGTCACGAGCGATCAGCGGGCCGACCACGTGGTTGTCCATGTTGGGCCAGGCCGCCCCGTATCCGATGATCCGGCCGCCCTCCTCGGCGACGCGCAGCTGATCGGAGAAGGCCGGGAGTCGTGTGATCATGTGGGTGCGATCGACGCCGAAGACCTCCTCGTCGAGCCGGAGAATCGTGGAGAGATCCTCGGCGGTGGCCGCACGCGTGAAGACGTCGGGCGCCTGCCTGTCTGGAGTGAAGACTCCGCGGACCATCTCGGCGCGGCCGGTGACCTTGAAGCCCAACTCCTCGTAGAGCGGGCGGCCGTGCGGGGTCGCGTGCAGGGTCAGCGGCGTGGCGCCCATCTCGGTGACGACATGGCGCATGAGTCGACGTCCGACACCTTTGCGCGCATGACGCTCGGCGACGAGCACCATGCCGATCGCGGCCAGTTCAGGTCGCTCCCGCGGTCCGTACTCGGTCACAACACAAGCGGTGGCGAGGCCGCCGTACGGATCGTCGATTCCATAACCGGTCCCCGCCGCGAGCAGGAGACCCCACTTGTGTTCCTCGCGCGGCCACCCCCGGTTCTCGGACAGGTCGGCACAGGCGGTGAGATCGCGAGGCGTCAGGCGGCGGACGGGGAGATCGGCGAGGGAAGGTGTCGACACGCAGGTCAGGCTGTCCGACCTGCAGCCCTGGCGTCCACCGGTTTGCGGCCGGATGTACGTGCTTTTGGCCACGCCATACACAACCGCACAGCACGCGGACAGATGTTTCACGTGAAACAACACGGACAGGGGCATTCCAGCGCCGCTGTCTGCCGAATCGGCGGAACGGGCGGCAATTGCCGATATCGCATCCAAGGTGGAGATCGCGAAGTAGCCATGTGAAGGGTTCGGAGAGGGCCGGGGTGATCTGTCGGACGCGTGCGAATGCCTGTGAAATGGCCCGCCCTGCACGGCAATTGGGCGACATTGATGCATCGCCCCCGGGCCGTTCACGGGGAGGACGAGGAGGACTTGTGCCTGGGGCGCCTGCCGGTATGGTCGACTCCGGTTCACCTCCGTCGAGACGTAGGCATGTCCTCAGGGGGCTGAACGCAGGCCAATGCAGCCTAACGGGACGGAGAGATCGAAGACCCGCATTTTCCCTTGCGTGACCGGGCGTTGATGCGGCGTGGCATGCTGCGGTGAGGCCACTGCGGCCAATGTCACATTCGCTCCTTACTTGTCCTTACGTGACGGAAATGCGAGTCCAATGTGGCCGCATTGGCCGACGGGGACTGAACCGGGAAAGAGGGCGAGCCGTCTGCGGGGGAAAGCAGGCATCTTCCGACCGCGGAGGTGCGCAGACCGATCGAAATATGTTCGAGGCGAGGCACACCATGGACGCTCCGACCACGGCGTCGGCCGACAAGGGCACTTCCGGCGGCAACGGCGGGGGCGGTTGGTTCACACACCGCCAGGAACCGGCGCCCGCCGACGGTGATCAGGGGGCATCCGACGGCCGTCGGCTCGCAGCGATGCGCCCCGTCCGCCGGCCCACCACGCCGCAGGGCGAGCCCGGCCAGGAAGCGGACCAACGGATGCCGCCCACGGCACCGGCCGCGCAGGAACGAATATCCCCGTCGGCGCAGGCTCCCCGTGACGCGGCAGCCCCTGCGCCACAGGCCCCCCGTGACACGGCACCGCAGACCCCGTACCAAGTGGCGCCGTACGAGCCCCGGCGTCCCGGGACGGAGGCCGTCGGCGGAGCCGCACAACCCGTGTCGGTGGCCTCACAGCCCGCGTACGGCCCTCCCCGGCCCGCACGCGATGCCCGGCAGCCGGAATCCGTTCCTGCCCCGCGAGCGCCGGGACGGACGCCCTACCCGACTCCGGGCCCGAAAGTGTCTCCCGACGCCGTGCTGATCCGCCGGACCATGGCGGAGGTCGGCCCGGTGGCCGACAAGGTCACCTCCTACTTCTACGCACTGCTCTTCGTGCGCCACCCGGAGCTGCGCCAGCTGTTCCCCGCCGCGATGGACACTCAGCGGGACCGGCTTCTCAGGGCCCTGCTGACTGCCGCCGAGCACATCGACAACACCGAAGTCCTCGTGGCGTATCTGCAGAACCTCGGCCGTGGGCACCGCAAGTACGGCACCAGACCGGAGCACTACCCGGCCGTCGGCGAGTGCCTCATCGGCTCGCTCAGCAGGTATGCCTCGGGGAGCTGGGACGCCGATACGGAGGCGGCCTGGGTGCGCGCGTACACGACGATCTCCCAGGTCATGATCGACTCGGCGGCAGCGGACGAACTGCTCGCGCCTGCCTGGTGGTACGCCGAGGTTGTCTCGCACGATCTGCGGACCCTGGACGTCGCGGTCGTGACCGTCCGCCCCGACCAGCCCTATCCGTTCCTCGCCGGCCAGTACACGAGCGTGGAGACGCCGTGGTGGCCGCGGATCTGGCGCCACTACTCCTTCGCCTCGGCCCCCCGCTCCGACGGGCTGCTGTCGTTCCATGTGAAGGCGGTTCCGGCGGGCTGGGTGTCCAACGCCCTGGTGCACCGCGCCCGGCCCGGCGACATCATCCGGCTCGGCCCGCCGGCCGGTTCGATGACCGTCGACCACACCACCGACAGCGGGCTTCTCTGTCTGGGCGGGGGTACCGGCATCGCGCCGATCAAGGCCCTGGTCGAGGATGTCGCCGAGCACGGTGAGCGACGCCCGGTCGAGGTCTTCTACGGGGCACGCACCGACCACGACCTGTACGACATCGACACGATGCTGCGGCTTCAGCAGAGTCACCCCTGGCTTGCCGTACGGCCGGTCGTCGACCAGCAGGCCCACCTTCAGCTGCCGGACGCCGTCCGTGCATACGGGCCGTGGAACGAGTACGACGCGTATCTCTCGGGCCCTCCTGGGATGATCCGCAGCGGTGTGGACGCGCTGAAGGACATCGGCATCCCCTCGGACCGCATCCGCCACGACTCGGTGGAGGAACTCGTGACGGCCGGAGGCTGAACACATCGCGGCCGGGACGGCGTGGATCCGTCTCCCGGCCAGGACGGTTCGACGATCCTCCGGCCCGCGACGGTCAGCCCAGGTCGGGCGCGTGCATCGCCCGTACACCCTCGATGTTCCCGTCGAGATAGTGCCGCAGGGACAGCGGCACGAGGTGGACGGAGGCGATGCCGACCCGCGTGAACGGCACGCGGACGATCTCGTACTCGCCGATCGGCTCGTCCACCTCAGGACCGTGTCTCTGAGACAGGTCCATGGACTCCAGGCGGCAGACGAAGAAATGCTGCACCTTGACGCCGCTCGCGCCGCCGTCGTCGCCGATGTGCTCGACGGTGTCGACGAAGCAGGGCACCACATCGGTGACCTTGGCGCCGAGCTCCTCGTGCACCTCGCGGTGGAGGGCGTCGACGACGGTCGTGTCCTCCGGTTCGACCCCGCCGCCCGGTGTGAGCCAGTAGGGATCGACGCCGGGCTTGGTGCGCTTGATCAGGATCAGGTCGTCACCATCGAGCAGGATGGCGCGGGCGGTGCGCTTGACCACGGGTCGGACGGTCATGGGAGAAATGTGGCCCGGCTGGTTCCACGTGAAACATCGCGACGCCCCCGAACTGCCGCGACGAGCTGTCAGGCCCAGTCGGCAGCGGCCCGCAGCAGCCACTCGTGTGCCCGGGCGATGTGCGGCATGGCCAGCGTCCCCGTGCGGACCACCAGAACGTACGTGCGCAGGGGTGGTACGGCCGGGTCGAGCAGCGCCACGACGTCGCCACGCTCTAGGGACTCGGTGCACAGATACCGGGGCAGGACGGCGAGGCCCGCACCCGCAGCCGCACAGGCCAGGACGGCCCGCAGATCCGGGACGACGACAGTGCCGGAGGCGGCGGGGCGGGAGTCGAAGACGGAGGCCCAGTAGCGGGCGACGAGGGGCAGCGACTCGTGCACCTCGACGATAGGGAGGTCCTCCAACGCGTGGGCACCCTTGCGGCGCAGCTTCCCAGGGCCCACGTGGGCCATCCAGCGCGGAGCGGCGACCAGGACGTGCTCTTCGTCGCAGAGCGGAGTCGCGGTCAGCAGAGCACCGCGTGGGCGGGCCGTCGTGATGGCCAAATCATGATGTCCGGCAGCAAGCCCTTCCAGGGTCTCCTCGGCGTTGCCGAAGGAGGCGCGCAGCGCCAGGCCCTGCCCGCGCTCACCGACCAGCTCGGTGAGCGCGGGCAGGGCCCGCTCCGCGGTGAACTCCGGCGGTCCGGCGAGATGAAGGGTGCGCAGGGACGAGTCCTCGTCGAGGCCGGTCTCGGTGATCTCCACGAGGGCGTCGAGGTGCGGTGCCGCCTTGTGGGCCAGTTCGTCGCCGATGGTCGTGGGGGTCACCCCACGGGCCTGGCGCAGGAACAACGGCCGCCCCAACTGCCGTTCCAGCGTGCGGATCTGTGAGGTGACGGCCGGTTGGGAGAGCCCGAGCAATGCGGCGGCGCGGGTGAAGGAACCGGCCCGGTGCACCGTCACGAACGTGCGCAACAAGGCCAAATCCATGGTGCCCCTCCCCTCCCAGCACCCCCGCGCGAGCCCTAACTATAAATAAGTCGATAGGTCGCTGTCGCTACTGTGATTGGACACTGACACAGAGTCAACTAGCCTTGGTCGCGCGGTTCTTCGCGCGCAGAACCGGGACGGTCCGAGCCACGAGGGGGGAGGCTCGGACCGTCCGTCGTGCGTAGCGAGGCACCGGTCCCGCGGCCGCGCACGACGTCCCGGCTCAGTGGCCGCTCAGAAGGCCTTCACCCCGCGGACTCGTCGAGTGCCCGCAGCAGGTCCGCCACCAGGTCCTCGGGGTCCTCCGCACCGACCGAGAGGCGGACGAAGCCTTCCGGCACCGCGTCTCCGCCCCAGCGCCCCCGCCGCTCCGCCGTGGACCGGACGCCGCCGAAGCTCGTCGCGTCGTCCACCAGACGCAGCGCATCGAGAAAACGGTCGGCATGCGCGCGCGTAGGCAGCGTGAAGGACACCACGCATCCGAACCGCCGCATCTGCTGAGCGGCGATCTTGTGCGAGGGGTCTTCGGGCAGACCGGGATAGCGCAGCCCGGACACCTCGGGCCGCTCCCGCAGGGCCTCGGCGACGATCAGGGCGCTGGAGGTCTGCCGGTCGGCCCGCAGCTGCAGGGTGGCGAGCGAGCGGTGCGCGAGCCAGGCCTCCATGGGGCCGGGGATCGCGCCGACGATCTTCCGCCAGCGCTTCACCGGAACCATCAGCGCACTGTCGCGGGCGGTGACGTACCCCAGGAGGATGTCGCCGTGCCCGGTGAGCATCTTGGTGCCGCTCGCGACCGAGAAGTCCGCGCCGAGCTCCAGAGGGCGCTGTCCGAGCGGAGTGGCCAGGGTGTTGTCGACGGCGACGAGCGTGCCCTGCGCGTGGGCCGCCGTGACCAGCCGCCGGATGTCGCACACCTCGAGCCCCGGGTTCGACGGCGTCTCGAGCCACAGCAGCTTCGCGCCGTCGAGCACCTCCAGCTGGGCGTCGCCGGCGGTCGGGGCGGTGCGCACATCGACGCCGTACGCGGTCAGCTGCTCGCGCACCAACGGGAGCACCTGATAGCCGTCGCCGGGCAGGACCACGACGTCGCCGGCGCGCAGCTGGGAGAAGAGGACGGCGGAGATGGCGGCCATGCCCGAGGGGAAGGCGAGGGTCTCGACGCCGTCCTGCCCGGGGGCCTCCAGCTCGCCGATGGCGCGCTCCAGGAGCGTCCAGGTCGGGTTCTCGTCACGGCCGTAGGCGTACGGGCCGGTGGGATCGCCGGGCAGGTGGAAGTGTGCGGCGAAGACCGGTCCCGGAAGCGTCGGCTCGTACTTGACGGGCTCGGGCAGCCCGGCCCGCACCGCGCGGGTGCCGTCACCGCTCGGCGCGACGAAATCCCCTGAGGTCATGAGACCTGTCCCTCCACTTGCTCCTGTACAGCGGCGAGCAGACCGATGCTCGCCGCCTCCACCATCTCAAGACACTCCTCGAAGCCGTCCATACGTCCGTAATACGGATCCGGGACGTCCGGATCGTCGCCCTGGGCGGGGTCGTACGACCGCAGCAGTCTGACCTTGTCGGCGTCCTCGGAGGTGGGCGCGAGACGGCGCAGCGCCTTCAGGTGGCCGGAGTCGAGGGCGATGACGAGATCGAGGCGGGAGAACCACGAGGCCTGGAACTGCCTGGCGGTGTGGTCGCTCCCGTATCCGTTCGCCTCCAGGACGGCGACGGCCCGCGGGTCCGCGCCATCACCCTCGTGCCAGCCGCCCGTGCCCGCGCTGTCGACCTCGATGAGCTGATCGAGCCCGGCTTCTTCCACCCGGGCGCGGAAGACGGACTCCGCCATCGGGGAGCGGCAGATGTTGCCGGTGCAGACGAAACAGACGCGATAGGGCATGGGTACTCAGTCCTTGCCGTCGGGCAGCACGACGTTGAGCGCCCAGGACACGACGGAGATGATCAGGCCGCCCAGGACGGCGGTCCAGAAGCCCTCGACGTGGAAGCTCAGGTCGAGCTTGTCGGCCAGCCACGAGGTGAGCAGCAGCATCAGTGCATTGACCACGAGCGTGATCAGGCCGAGCGTGAGAATGAAGAGTGGGAAGGTCAGGATCTGCACGATGGGCTTGACCAGGAAGTTCACCAGGCCGAAGACCAGCGCGACGAGCAGCAGCGTGCCGACCTTCTTGCCGGTGTTGTCCCCCGTGAGGGTGATCTTGTCGAGCAGCCACACCGCGACGGCCAGGGCCCCCGCGTTGGCGAGTGTCTTGACTACGAAATTCTTCATGTGTCTGATCGTGGCAGAAGAGATCGACTGGCGAGCAGGCTGTGTGCACAGCTTGTGGGGTACGAGAGCGGACGAGAGCGATGAAGGCATTCCGGCTGGACGAACTGGAGGCGGAACGCGCCGCCAACGAAGGCGCCTACCTGCAGTTCCTGCGCGAGCGGAACATGTCGGTCGGCCTCTACGCGCTCGACGCGGGTGAGCTCGACCCGCAGAAGCCGCACCAGCAGGACGAGGTGTACTTCGTGGTGAGCGGACGGGCCTCGATCACGGTCGGACTGGAGACCACGCAGGTGGCGCGCGGAAGCGTCGTCTACGTGCCCGCGGGCGTCGCCCACAAGTTCCACCACATCACCGAGGATCTGAGGGTCCTGGTGGTGTTCTCTCCGCCCGAGAGCTGACCGCCGCCTCAGGGTTCCCTAGGGGAACGGTCAGGGGAGGACAAGGGATGCGAGGTCCCTGTACGGGTCTCTCCCGGCCTAGCATCGAAGCAGGACATCGGAGAACCCGGAATCACGGCCCCGGACTTGGGGCGACGGGCGAAGAGAGGTAAGGACGAGGGCGATGCGAGAGATCTTCAGCGGTATGCCGTGGTGGGTGAAGTGGGTCGCGGTGCCGGTCATCGCCCTGGTCGTGTTCGGCGGCCTGATAGCCAGCGTCGTCGGATTCGTCATCGGCCTGCTCTTCAAGCTGCTGATCTTCGTCGCGCTGGTCGGCGGACTGATCTACATCGTGCGGAAGTTCATGGCGGGCTCGTCGTCCCGCAGCGACTGGTGAGACGCGAGAGGGTGAGCGGGGGGTAACGGGTGTGCCGGGAAAGGGAACTCCAGGTTCCCTCGCCCGAGGGAAGTTTCCCGGTGAGGCCGTCTGCGAGCGGTGACAGACGGTTAAAGTCCGGAGCTCGACGCGGGGCCGACCCCCGCGGGCAGCGCACAGCCCCCTCCCGTGTTCCCCCGCACGGGCGGTTCCCCTCGCGCTTCGGGAGTGCCCCTTGGCCACGGTTGACACCGCACCCGCAGAATCACCTGCTCCCCCCGTCCAGCGGTCGGGCGGACCCACGGCGTCACGCGTTCCGCCGACCCAGCCCCTGACCACCCCCGGCGAGACCCGCGCCGCACTCCTCCCGCCGGCGCACCCGCCCGCGGAGTCGAACTCCACCACCCTTATCGGCTCGGTGCAGCGCGCGATGCGGCTCCTGGAGGCGGTGGCCTCACGCGAGCACGGGGCGCCCGCCAAGCAGCTGGCCCGGGAGGCCGGGCTCGCGCTGCCGACGGCGTACCACCTGCTGCGCACCCTCGCCCACGAGGGCTATCTGCGCCGGGACAAGGGACTCTTCTTCCTCGGAGAGTCGGCCGAGCGGCTGAGCAGCAGTGGAGCGCAGCAGAAACGTCGCAGCACGATGAGTGACGCACTGGCGCACTGGCGCGATGAGATCGGTGTGCCCGTCTACTACGCGAACTACCGGGACGGCGAGATCGACGTCATCTGCGTCGCCGACAGCCCCGCCGCCCCCGCCGTCGAGGAGTGGGCCGACTTCCGCGAGACCGGCCACGCCCACGCGATCGGTCAGTGCCTGCTGTCCCAGTTGGACGACAAGGCCCGCCGCGACCACCTCGACCGCTATCCGGTGCAGTCGATCACCCCGTACACGGTGCGTGACAACGACAGCCTGTTGCGGCGACTGGAGCGGACGGGGCGCATGGAGCCGGTCGTCGAGCGGCAGGAGTACGCGCTGGGCGCGGTCTGCGCCGCTATCCCCATCACCGCCGGCAGCACGGCCGCGACAATGGCCATTTCTCTCCCTTCCCATCAGGCAGACCGGCTGCTACCTGCCGCACGCCGATTGCAGAGTGAGATCGGCCGGATGCTAGGGACACTCGCGATCTCTATCAGTATCTGAAAACTCACTCCTTGTGATCTCTTGTGCACGTTCTGCAAGATTCCAGCAGTGTCAGGGGGACGATTCCTGGCCAGGGCGACGGCAGACGACGGGGTAGGCGATGCGCGAGTCGGTACAGGCAGAGGTCATGATGAGCTTCCTCGTGTCGGAGGAGCTCTCTTTCCGCATTCCTGTGGAACTGCGATACGAGACCTGTGATCCGTACGCGGTCCGGCTGACCTTCCATCTGCCTGGCGATGCGCCGGTGACCTGGGCGTTCGGACGGGAATTGCTGATCGACGGTGTGGGGCGCCCGTGCGGTGACGGTGATGTGCGCATCGCGCCGGCCGACCCGGAGTCCCTCGGCGAGGTCCTGATCCGCCTTCAGGTGGGTTGTGACCACGCGCTGTTCCGGTCCGGCGCCGCGCCGCTCGTCGCGTTCCTCGACCGCACCGACAAGCTGGTGCCGCTCGGGCAGGAGCGTGCGCAGGCGGGCTTCGACACGCATCTCGACGAGGCCCTCGACCGCATTCTGGCGGAGGAGCAGAGCGCGGGCTGATCCGCATCCTCAAGTGGAGTAACGCTTCCTCACCGTCGGTGCGGCCGGCCGACGGTCTCAGCGCTTACGGCGGCGACCGCCACCGCCGCGCATCGGCGTCCGGGCCCTGGCGGGCTCGGGCACGCTCTGCGCGGCCTCGGGGCGGTCGGCGGCCACGACCAGGGCGGCCAGCGCCGTGGTCACCGGCACGGAGGCGACCAGTCCGATCGAGCCGATCAGGGTGCGCACGATCTCCTCGGCGACGAGTTCGCTGTTGGCCACCGTGGCCACGCTGCTCTGCGCGATCGAGAAGAGCAGCAGCAGCGGCAGCGCGGCGCCCGCGTAGGCGAGGACGAGGGTGTTGACGACCGACGCGATGTGGTCACGGCCGATGCGGATGCCCGCGCGGTACAGGCCGCGCCAGCCCATCGTCGGATTCGCCTCGTGCAGCTCCCAGACCGCGGACGTCTGTGTGACGGTCACGTCGTCGAGGACACCGAGCGAACCGATGATGACGCCCGCGAGCAGCAGACCGCTCATGTCGATGGACGGATACAGGCCATGGATCAGGCCGGTGTTGTCGTCGGTGTTGCCGGTCAGCGCCGCCCATCCGATGAAGGCCGAGCCGAGCACACCGATCAGCACCAGCGAGAGCAGCGTGCCGATGACGGCCACCGATGTGCGGGCCGAGAGGCCATGACACACGTAGAGGGCGATCAGCATGATGGCGCTGGAGCCGACGACCGCCACGATCAGCGGGTTCGAGCCCTCCAGGATCGCCGGCAGGATGAAGAACGTCAGGATCAGGAAGCTGATGGCCAGCGCGACCAGCGCCATGACGCCGCGCATCCGGCCCACGACCACTACGACGATCGCGAAGATCCCGGCCAGCAGGGTCAGGGGGAACTTCCGGTTGACGTCGGTGACCGAGTACTGGAGGTCCTTCGGCGCGGACGGCTCGTACGCGACGACGACCTTCTGTCCCTCGTGCAACTGCCGTGTCTGGTCGGGCTGGACGATCTCCGTGAACGTGCGGCCCTTGTCCTTGCCGGTGTCGATCCGGATCGTGGCCTTCTTGCACCCTCCCTTCGCCCGCTGCTGCGTGGACGAACCCTGGGCGGTGGAGTTGTCGCCGGTCGGCGCCTGCCCCGCGGCGTTCACCGACTTGCAGTCCACTTCGTCGACCTGGGTGACCGTCGCCTGTTGTGTCTGCCGGTCGAAGCCGACGCCGGTCCGCTCGTGGGACGGAGCGCCACCGGGCCAGAGCACCAGGAGACCCACAACGACCGCTGCCGCGAAGGGGATCAGCACCGCGGCGATGACCTTGCGCAGGTGGCGTGAGACGGGCGCGGCCGGGCTGTGGCTGTGACTGTGCGAGTGGCCGTGGCCTCCGCCGGGGCCGTGTGCGTGCCCTCCGTCAGGACTGTTGCCGTGGCCGTCACCCGGACCGCCGCCGCGCCCGTTGCCGGGACCGTGGCCATGGCCGGCGCCTGGTCCACGGCCACCGTCGGATCCGAGTCCGGAGCCGTCACCGGAGCCATGCCGGTGGCCGTCGCCGGAGCCTGCACCGCGGGGCGGCTCGGACGGTGGGAACGGGGACTGCTGCGTCGTGGTCACCGACCGATCATCGCAAGAGCGGCAGGGGCCCTCTGTTCACCGCGCCAGATATGACGCTAGCGTGGAGGCACCTTTGCACACGCGGGAGCTCGGAGCACCGGGCTGAGAGGGCGCTGACCTCCGCCTCAGCGATGTTTCACATGAAACATCGACGGACGGAAGCCGCTGCGTCGACCGCCGAACCTGTTACCGGGTAATGCCGGCGTAGGGAGTAGGTCTCATGACCGACAAGGACGTACGCACGCCTGCCTCCAGCCAGACGGACGGGGCTCCTTCCCCGTCCTCGAACGGCGAGGCCGGGAAGTCCATCGGCTGGCACAAGGGGTACGTCGGGGGTCCGCGCCCCGACGTACGGGTGCCGGTCCGTCAGGTGCACCTCACCAACGGGCAGTCCGTCACGTTGTACGACACCTCCGGCCCGTACACCGATCCAACCGTCGACACCGATGTGCGCAGGGGTCTGGCGCCCCTGCGGGAGAACTGGATCATCGCCCGCGGCGACACCGAGGAATACGCGGGCCGCCCCGTCCGTCCCGAGGACGACGGGATCAAGCACACCTCAACGCGCGGGGGCCTGCGCAACCTCGACGCCGTCTTCCCCGGCAGGCCGCGGCAGCCGCGCCGGGGCCGGGACGGGCAGGCGGTCACGCAGCTCGCGTACGCCCGCCGGGGCGAGATCACGCCCGAGATGGAGTTCGTGGCGGTCCGCGAGAACGTCGAGCCCGAGGCCGTACGCGAGGAGATCGCCGCGGGGCGCGCGGTGCTTCCCGCGAACGTCAACCACCCGGAGATCGAGCCGATGATCATCGGCAAGCGGTTCCTGGTGAAGGTCAACGCCAACATCGGCAATTCGGCGGTCACTTCCTCCATCGAGGAGGAGGTCGAGAAGATGACCTGGGCGACCCGCTGGGGCGCGGACACGGTCATGGACCTGTCCACCGGCCGCAACATCCACACCACCCGCGAGTGGGTGCTGCGCAACTCCCCCGTGCCCATCGGCACCGTGCCGCTCTACCAGGCACTGGAGAAGGTCGACGGCCGCGCCGAGGAACTGACCTGGGACATCTACAAGGACACGGTCATCGAGCAGGCTGAGCAGGGCGTGGACTACATGACCGTCCACGCGGGTGTGCGGCTGCCGTATGTGCCGCTCACCGCGAACCGCAAGACCGGCATCGTCTCGCGCGGCGGCTCCATCATGGCCGCGTGGTGCCTCGCGCACCACAAGGAGTCGTTCCTGTACGAGAACTTCGAGGAGCTCTGCGAGATCCTCGCCGCGTACGACGTCACGTACTCGCTGGGCGACGGCCTTCGTCCGGGCTCGATCGCGGACGCCAACGACGAGGCGCAGTTCGCGGAGTTGCGCACGCTCGGGGAACTCAACACGGTCGCCAAGCGTTTCAATGTTCAGACCATGATCGAGGGCCCGGGACATGTCCCGATGCACAAGATCAAGGAGAACATCGACCTTCAGCAGGAGATCTGCGATGAGGCTCCGTTCTATACGCTCGGCCCGCTGACCACGGACGTCGCGCCGGCGTACGACCACATCACCTCCGGTATCGGCGCCGCGATGATCGCCTGGTGGGGCACGGCCATGCTCTGCTACGTCACACCCAAGGAGCACCTGGGCCTGCCCAACCGCGACGACGTCAAGACCGGTGTCATCACCTACAAGATCGCCGCTCATGCCGCCGACCTCGCCAAGGGGCACCCGGGTGCACAGGAGTGGGACGACGCGCTGTCCGACGCCCGCTTCGAGTTCCGGTGGGAGGATCAGTTCAACCTGGCGCTCGACCCGGACACGGCACGCGAGTTCCACGACGAGACGCTGCCGGCCGAGCCCGCCAAGACGGCCCACTTCTGCTCCATGTGCGGGCCGAAGTTCTGCTCGATGAAGATCAGCCAGAACATCACCGAGCGATTCGGTGGCGCGGCGGCCGAGGGGGCTTCTCCGGAGGAGATCGCCGAGGGGATGCTCCAGAAGTCGAAGGAGTTCGCGTCCAGCGGCAACCGGGTCTATCTGCCGATCGCGGACTGATCCGACGAGGTTCCTGCCGAGCGGCCCTTCCCTCCCGAAGGAGGGAAGGGCCGTCTCCCGCTCGTGGTCTGGCGCGTCTTCGGCCGGCAGAAGGTCCCGGGCTGTCCGATGAGCACGGGTGTGCGTACGGGCCGCTCCCGGGGACGGGTTCAGTTGGCAGACTGGGCCCATGACAGCCACATCCATGAGCAAAGGCGCCAATCTTCCCGTGGCCGCCGAGGCCGTGCAGGTCGTGCTCGGTTGGTCCGCCGGGCCCGGTGCGCCGGACGCCGATGCCTCGGCGCTCCTGCTCGGGGCGGACGGACGGGTGAGGGACGACGGGGACTTCGTCTTCTACAACCAGCCCCAGCACGCCTCCGGCGCCGTGCGTCACCTCGGGAAGCGGCAGGACGCCGGCGGCACGACGGACACCGTCGGGGTGGACCTGCGTGCCCTGGAGCCCGCCGTCGAGCGTGTCGTGCTGGGTGCCTCGGCCGACGGCGGCACCTTCGGCCAGCTGTCGGGACTGATGCTCAGGCTGCTGGACGCCGGGACGGGCCGGGAGCTCGCGCGTTTCGAGATGGAGGCCACGACGGAGACGGCGTTCATAGGAGGCGAGCTCTATCTGAGGGGCGGCCAGTGGAAGTTCCGCGCGGTCGGACAGGGCTACGACTCCGGGCTGGCGGGCCTCGCCACCGACTTCGGGATCAGCGTGGACGAGGAGCCTGCCGCCCCGGAGCCCGCCGAGCCCCGTGCCGCGGCGGTGGCCCACCAGGCGCCGGTGACCGCCGCTCCGCCCGCGCCGACGGCGCCCCCGGCTCCGGTGCCCGCCGCGCCGACCGCACCCCCGGCGCCTCGTCCGCCCCTCCCCGCCACGGCGCCCGCACCCGCTCCGCCGGTCGTGGGTCCGCCGGTTCCCATGGCGCCGCAGGCCACCCCTCCTCGCCTGGTCAAGGGTGAGGAGCACCTGCCCGTGGACATGCGCAAGCGGCTGTCCCTGCGCAAGGAGCAGGTGGCGGTCAGCCTGCGCAAGCACGGCGTGGAGGGTGTCAGGGCCCGTGTCGTCCTGGTCCTCGACGCCTCGGGCTCGATGTCCTTCCTGTATTCGCGCGGTGTCGTGGCCGATGTGGTGGAGCGGATGGCCGCGGTGGCCGCGCAGCTGGACGACGACGGGGAGATGCAGGCGTGGACCTTCGCCTCCAATCCGGCCCGGCTGCCGGACCTGGTGCTGGGGGAACTGCCCGAATGGCTGGAGCTTCACGTCCGGGTCGGTGAGCTGACCCTGTTCCGGCGCAAGAAGCCGCGCAAGGGTCTGCGGCCGGGACAGGTGGACATGCGCGCGGTCGGCATCCAGAACGAGGAGCAGAAGGTCATCGCCGAGGTGCGGTCGTTCGTCCGTGAGAACCCGGCCGCCGATCCCACGCTGGTGCTGTTCTTCTCCGACGGCGGCATCTACCGCAACAAGGAGATCGAGAACGAGCTGCGTGGGGCGGTGGAGGAGCCGATCTTCTGGCAGTTCGTGGGACTGGGGCGGTCGAACTACGGCGTGCTGGAACGGTTCGACGCACTCCCCGACCGACGCGTCGACAATGTCGGCTTCTTCGCCGTCGACGACATCAGCACCGTGCCCGACCCGGAGCTGTACGACCGCTTGCTGTCCCAGTTCCCGGCCTGGATGAGCGCGGCACGGCGTCTGGGTATCGTCCGCGGCTGAGGCCATGAGGCCATGAGGCCGTGAGCCGAGGCAGTCGCACGGGGCCAGGAGAGCACAGGGGCAGGCCCCGTGCGGGCCCGCGCCGCCGGAGCGCGGGCCCGGATTCCCCCGGCCGTCGGCCGACCGGGGTCCTACTCGGGCTGGTGTTCCGGTCCGCCGAAGTCCGGGCTGGTGAAGTCCGGACTGGAGAAGCTCGGGCGCGGTCCTGCCGCCGGTCCGCCTTCGGGGCTGCTGAACCCCGGCCGGTTGTACCCGAGTTGCGGGATGCGGCTCGGTGTCGGGGTCTGGCGGCCCAGCGCGGCGGAGCCGGGATCGGCGAGGGCCTCCCGGAGGAACGGCAGGACGCCGCGCTCCAGCAGGGCCTCGTGCCAGGCTTCCCTGGCCCGGACCACTTGTTCGCGCAGTTCGCCGCGGGCCTCGTCCGGGAGGGAGGACGAACTGTTGCGCAGTGCCGTCAGCAGCAGTCCGACCGCGGCGACCAGGATCGCGGCCGCCGTGACCGCGCCGAAGACCCACCCCGTGGTCAGGAGGGTCTTGGCGAATGCCGGCTCGGGGTCGAGCATCTTCAGGATGTACCCGACGAGCAGGAAGATCGCCGCCGCTGTGCCCGCGAGCATGGGTGCGAGCACCGCGACGACGGCGATGGCGCCGGCTCCGGCGGTCTCGGTGACCTCCCCCACGGTGGCGACGAGCCCCATCGCGGTCGCGCCGGGCTCCGGGGAGCCGACTTCCTCGCTCACGACCGGGTGGGACGACGCCGGGTTGCGCAGTTCCTCACGGGCCTTCACATAGTTCTGGTACTCGGTCGCCGCGGCCGCCGTGATGAGCGCGGTGGCGTCGAGTGCCATGGTGCGCAGTTGTTCGGGGTTGAGCCGCTGGCCGACAGCGGCGAGTTCCGGGCGGTGTGGTGCGGAGCGCAGCGCCTCATCGAGGATCCGCTCGTATTCCCGGCGGTCCTCGCTCAGCAGGTGCTGCGGAACGCTGTTCATGTGCATCCCCCGATGCTCCGTAGGGCTGGTGGCTCGCACGCTGACGAGCCGTCGGGCAGAAACGGAGGGGAGCCTGCTACGGATAAGCCGATGGTAGAGCGGTGACGGCACGCCGTGACAGGGGGTTTCCAGAAATAGGACCCTGGCTCGGCGCAGTCCTCCTGGGGGACGCCTGCCCGGTGAACGCTCAGGTATCCAGGGGAAGTTGCTGGACCAGCAGCTTTCCGGCCATGGTCACCCCGCCGTCCATCGCGATGGCCAGCCCGTCGGCGTACAGGTGGGGGCCTTCGACCACGGGGCCCGCGCCGTCCTCGCCGTCCTCGGAGCCGACCTCGCCCAGGAGATACGGGATGGGGCTGTGACCATGGACGATGCGCTTGCCGCCGTAGGCGTTGAGCAGTTCGCGGACGGCCTCGGAACCGCCGTCGTCGCGGAAGGCGAAGCGCTTGGTGAATTTGCGGAACAGGTCCCAGCACTCGTCGGCGTCGTTGCGGGTGAGGGTTTCGCGGACGGTGTCGTTGACCGCTTCGATGGAGTCGCCGTAGTCGAGGTAGGCGGTCGTGTCCGAGTGGACCAGGAGGTGCCCGTCGACCAGTTCCATGGCGTCGAGGCGGGCCATCCACTGGAGGTGGTGGTCCTGGAGGCGGTCCATGTCGGTCTTCTGCCCGCCGTTGAGCAGCCAGGCGGCCTGGAAGGTGGCGGTGCCCGCGCCGGAGTTGACCGGGGTGTCGGCGAACCGCTTGGCGCCGAGGAGCAGCAGCTCGTGGTTGCCCATGAGGGCCTTGCAGTAGCCGCCGGCCGCGGCGGCCTCGGCGGACAGCCGCATCACGAGGTCGATCACGCCGATGCCGTCGGGTCCGCGGTCGGTGAAGTCGCCGAGGAACCACAGGCGGGCGTTGCCCGCGGACCAGTTGCCCGAGGCGTCGACGAGGCCCCGCTCCTGGAGCGCCGCGACCAGCTGGTCCAGGAAGCCGTGCACGTCGCCGACCACGTACAGCGGGCCGGGTCCGTCGGCGGGCGCGGGGGCGGGCACGGCGACCGGGTCGACGGTGACCTGGACGGTGTCGCCCCGGTTGATGACGGGGAGGTCCCGCTGCGTGGGCGTGTACTCCTCCGTGTATTCCGTCCGGTAGTCCGTGGACGGGTGCTCGGCCGATTCCGGGGCCCGGTGCTCCGCCGTGTCCGGGGCCCGGCGCTCGGTCTGCTGCTGGTTCCGGTACTCGGCCGGGGCCGGGTTCCGGTACTCGCCCGGCCCCCCGGCGGGGCCGGTGGCCTCGCCGGGGAGTGTGCTGGGCGTGTACGGACCGGTCTCGTGGACGTACGCGGGCACCCGGAAGTCGCGCAACGTCGCCGTCCGCACCACCTCGGGTCCCTGACCGGCCCCCTGAGTCATCGACCCCTCCACCACCATCGCGCCGCATCTGCACCGGATCGGACTGCCTGGTCGCAGCGGCCCGCGGTGTCGTCCGCCCATCATAGGAATGCGGATCGCGCCATGTGATGACCCAGGGGTGGTGAATCGGAGCAGGAGCCCTGTTCACCGCGGTTTTCGCCCGAATTGGGCGGTGCTTTCCCAGCCCTTCCGGCGGCGCCCCTTGTTTACGGGACGTCAACCCTCCTCGGGTGATCGTGGCGGACTGACGGTCGTGCGTGGCGAGCGACGCTCCGAGGACGTCCGGACGATCAGTTCCGTAGGTATCACCTGCTCGACCGGATGGTCCGATTCGACCCCTTCGATCGCGTCGATGAGGAGCTGGACCACGGCCGTACCGATGCGGCGCGGCTTGAGCGAGAGCGTGGTGATGGGCGGCTCGGTGTTGGCGTAGACGGTGGACTCGCTGCAGCAGACGAGCAGCAGGTCGTCCGGGACGCGCAGGCCGTACCGGCGGGCCGCGGCCAGCAGGTCCGTGCCGTTCGGGTCGAAGAGCCCGTAGACGGCGTCGGGGCGGTCGGGCCGGGCGAGCAGCCGGTCGGCGGCGACGGCTCCGGCGCAGGGATCGTGCGCGGGGTAGGCCTCGTACACCGGATCCTGGCCCACCCGCTCGCACCAGTGCAGGTAGGCGGTGGTGGAGAGATGGGTGTACGTGTCCGTGGTGGTGCCGGTGAGGAGGCCGATCCGGCGGGCGCCGGCGTCGGCCAGGTGGTCGAGGATGCCCAGCACCGCGGCCTCGTGGTCGTTGTCCACCCAGGCGGTGACCGGGAGCGAGCCCGCCGGGCGGCCGTCGGAGACGACGGGTAAGCCCTGGCGGACCAGTTCGCTGACGACCGGGTCCTGGTCGGACGGGTCGATGACCACGGTCCCGTCCAGGGCGACGTTCGACCACACGTCGTGGCGCGAGGTCGCGGGGAGGATCACCAGGGCGTAGCCCCGGGCCAGCGCGGCCGACGTCGCGGCTCTGGCCATCTCCGCGAAGTACGCGAACTCGGTGAAGGTGAAAGGTTCATCCCCGTACGTCGTCACGGTCAGGCCGATCAGCCCCGACTTGCCGGTACGGAGGGTTCGGGCCGCGGCCGACGGGCGATAGCCCAGCCGGTCGGCGACCTCGCGGACATGGCGTCGGGTGGCGTCCGGGAGCCGGCCCTTGCCGTTGAGGGCGTCGGACACAGTCGTGATGGAGACCCCTGCGGCCGCCGCCACGTCTCTGATGCCCGCCCGGCCCGGTCGACCGCCTCGGCGGGAGGTCTCCGCCCGGCTCACCTGGTGCTTCCCTGCTGCTGTCATGGCGAGCCGATAGTAGGGCTCATGCGGTGGGGTAGTGCGGACGCATATGCACGCGTTGACAGGCACGTTTCTGCATGGTCGAAGCCGAGCAACAACCTTGGAAACAAAGGAAGTTGAACGATCCAATGGCAGTACGTGACTTGTCGACACGCATGGGCCTGCCAAGTGGGCCATGTTTCGAAGAGGTCTCAACTCACCTTCACGAGGGATGCGCGCCACGGCGTGAGCCACCGGCGCGTGCGTGCCTGAGTGGCGCGCCCCCCTTTTCGTGCACCTTCGTACAAGGATGACCGTCAGGTCGCCCGGAGGCGGTGGGCGGTCCGGCGGGGGTTGCCGCCCGGTTGACCACAGCCCATTCGCAGCGGCGCCGAATCCTCATAAGGTGAGAAGCATTGGTAGCCGGCGGTGGTCATGAGCCGCCGGTGGTCGCGAGGAGGACTGCGGTGAGCGAGACGAGCCCCAAGCTGCGTGCCGAGCTGGAGGGTATCCCCAGCTACAAGCCCGGCAAGCCCGCCGCGGCCGACGGTCCGGTGGCATACAAGCTGTCCTCCAACGAGAACCCGTATCCGCCGCTGCCCGGGGTGATGGAGAGCCTCCTGACCGCCGCCGGGTCGTTCAACCGCTACCCGGACATGGCGTGCACCGGCCTGATGAACGAGCTGGCGGACCGCTTCGGGGTCCCCGTCTCGCACCTGGCGACCGGCACCGGATCGGTCGGGGTCGCGCAGCAGCTGCTCCAGGCCACCAGCGGTCCCGGCGACGAGGTCATCTACGCCTGGCGGTCCTTCGAGGCGTACCCGATCATCACGCAGATCAGCGGGGCGACCTCGGTGAAGGTGCCGCTCACGCCGGGAGAGGTGCACGACCTGGACGCGATGGCCGACGCGATCACCGACCGCACCCGGCTCATCTTCGTCTGCAACCCGAACAACCCCACCGGGACCTCGGTGCGCCGGGCCGAGCTGGAGCGCTTCCTCGACCGGGTGCCCCGCCACGTACTGGTCGTCCTGGACGAGGCGTACCGCGAGTTCGTCCGCGACGTCGAGGTGCCGGACGGCGTGGCCGTCTACCGGGACCGGCCCAACGTCTGCGTGCTGCGCACGTTCTCCAAGGCGTACGGACTGGCCGGGCTCCGCGTCGGCTTCGCGATCGCCCATGAGCCGGTGGCGGCGGCCCTGCGCAAGACCGCGGTGCCCTTCGGCGTGAGTCAGCTGGCCCAGGACGCGGCGGTGGCGAGTCTGCGTGCCGAGGACGAGCTGCTCGGCCGGGTCGGCTCCCTGGTCTGCGAGCGCAACCGGGTCGTCGAGACGCTGCGTGGCCAGGGCTGGACGGTTCCCGAGACCCAGGCCAACTTCGTGTGGCTGCGGCTGGGGGAGCGCACGCTCGACTTCGCCGCGCACTGCGAGCGCGCCGGGGTCGTGGTGCGACCCTTCGCCGGCGAGGGCGTGCGCGTCACGATCGGCGAGACCGAGGCGAACGACATCTTCCTCAAGGCGACGGAAGGCTTCCACGCCTCGCTCTAGTCCGCCGGGAGCCTTCGGCCGCCGGGAGCCGCCCGCCGGCGGAGCCGTCACGGGTCCGCGGGGGAGCAGGTCGGCGAAGTCATCGCGCCCTCCGCTCGGGGAGCCGCCCCGCGCGGTCGCGGCGGGTTCGCCGGGGCCGTCGGCCGGTGAGGGCACCGGTGGACGGCCGGGGTCCGGACCGTCGGCATCCCCCGGGTCCGCCTGGGCTGTCGGCTCGTGGAATCACCGGCGCTCACAGGTTCCACGCGGACGGGATCGCCGTCGCGCAGCGTGGTCGGTGAGCGGGGGTCGCCGTCGAGGCGGCCGGACATTGCACGGGCTCGTGAGGCGGTACTCGCCGCCTCACGAGATCGGCGTGGGTCCGTAGGGGAGGGCGAGAGCGTCGCCGTCGGTCCAGAAGGCCATCGTGCCCGGCGGGACCCCTCCCGGGCGCCCGTCTCGCGGGCGACCGCGAACCCGGTGTCGAAGTGGACGTCCTCGCCCCAGAGACGGGCGGTGGAGGAGAGCGGCAGCGCCCGGGTGGTCGGGGTGTCGTCGAGGGTCGCGGTGAGGTTCCCCGCGGGCCAGGAGATCCGTATCCCCGTGTCGCAGATACAACATCATGTTCAAGTCAAGGGGGAGCCCTCCCGTCGCCGAAGCCCTCGAACCGACTGGGGACCCCCCCACCCTCACCCTTCGAACGGCTATGCGTCATAATTGCTTGTGAATGTGAACGCGTTCACAAGCGTGTCCCGGTTGCTCCCGTGATGCACGTGACAAAGGGAGCAAACTGCCGCTGTACCACGGCGACGTAAGGAGACTGACGACGTGGAATTGGCTCTGGCGCCGGAGACTCTGGCGCGCTGGCAGTTCGGCATCACCACCGTCTACCACTTCCTGTTCGTCCCTCTGACGATCTCGCTCGCTGCCCTCACGGCCGGCCTGCAGACGGCGTGGGTACGTACGGAGAAGGAGAAGTACCTCAGGGCCACCAAGTTCTGGGGGAAGCTTTTCCTGATCAACATCGCGATGGGTGTCGTCACCGGCATCGTGCAGGAGTTCCAGTTCGGCATGAACTGGTCCGACTACTCGCGCTTCGTCGGTGACATCTTCGGTGCCCCGCTCGCTTTCGAGGCTCTGATCGCCTTCTTCTTCGAGTCCACGTTCATCGGGCTGTGGATCTTCGGCTGGGACAAGCTCCCGAAGAAGCTCCACCTGGCCTGCATCTGGATGGTCTCCATCGGCACGGTCCTGTCCGCGTACTTCATCCTCGCGGCCAACTCGTGGATGCAGCACCCTGTCGGCTACAAGATCAACGGGGCGAGGGGTCGTGCCGAGCTCACCGACTTCTGGCAGGTGCTGACCCAGAACACGGCGCTGGCCCAGGCGTTCCACACGCTCAGCGCGTCCTTCCTGACCGGTGGCGCCTTCATGGTCGGCATCGCCGCCTTCCATCTGCTCCGCAAGAAGCACATCCCCGTGATGAAGACCTCGCTTCGGCTGGGGCTGGTCACCGTCGTCATCGCCGGACTGCTCACCGCGGTCAGTGGTGACACCCTCGGCAAGGTCATGTTCAAGCAGCAGCCGATGAAGATGGCCGCCGCGGAGGCGCTGTGGGACGGTCAGGACGCCGCGCCGTTCTCGATCTTCGCCTACGGCGATGTCAGCAGGGGCCACAACACCGTCGAGCTGTCCATCCCGGGGATACTGTCGTTCCTCGCCGACGACGACTTCACCTCGTACGTTCCCGGCATCAACGACACCAACAAGGCCGAGCAGGAGAAGTACGGTCCGGGCGACTACCGCCCCATCATCCCCGTCACCTTCTGGGCGTTCCGCTGGATGATCGGCTTCGGCATGGCGTCCTTCGCGATCGGTCTGGTCGGACTCTGGCTCACGCGCAAGAAGTTCATGCTGCCGCAGCACCTGAGGGTGGGTGAGGACGAGGTGCCGCATCTGGTCCCGTTCAAGAACCAGGCGCTCGGCCCGAAGCTCACCAAGTGGTACTGGCGCATCGCGATTCTGACGCTGGGCTTCCCGTTGATCGCCAACTCCTGGGGCTGGATCTTCACCGAGATGGGCCGCCAACCGTGGGTCGTCTACGGCGTGCTGCAGACCAGGCGCGCGGTCTCCCCCGGCGTCTCCCAGGGCGAGGTCCTCACCTCGATGATCGTCTTCACGGCGCTCTACGCGATCCTCGCCGTCGTCGAGGTCAAGCTGCTCCTGAAGTACGTCAAGGCCGGGCCGCCGGAACTCACCGAGGCCGACCTCAACCCGCCCACCAGGATCGGCGGCGACTCCCAGGACGCCGACAAGCCGATGGCCTTCTCCTACTAGGCCCAGGGAGCTGCTGAGTCATGGAACTTCACGACGTCTGGTTCGTACTCATCGCGGTCCTGTGGACCGGCTACTTCTTCCTGGAGGGCTTCGACTTCGGAGTCGGCATCCTGACCAGGCTGCTGGCCCGGGACCGCCCCGAGAGGCGGGTTCTGATCAACACGATCGGCCCCGTCTGGGACGGCAACGAGGTGTGGCTGCTCACGGCGGGCGGGGCGACCTTCGCCGCCTTCCCCGAGTGGTACGCCACGCTCTTCTCCGGCTTCTATCTGCCGTTGCTGATCATTCTTGTCTGCCTCATCGTGCGCGGTGTCGCCTTCGAGTACCGGGCGAAGCGGCCCGAGGAGCAGTGGCAGCGCAACTGGGAGACGGCGATCTTCTGGACTTCGCTGATCCCCGCGTTCCTGTGGGGTGTGGCCTTCGGCAACATCGTGCGCGGGGTGAAGATCGATGAACACTTCGAGTACGTGGGCAACTTCGGGGATCTGCTGAACCCGTACGCGCTCCTCGGCGGTCTGGTCACCCTGACGCTGTTCACCTTCCACGGCACGGTGTTCGTGGGACTCAAGACCGTCGGAGACATCCGGGAGCGGGCGAGGAGGCTGGCATTGAAGCTGGGTGTGGTGACCGCCGTGGTGGCGCTGGGCTTCCTGCTCTGGACCCAGGCCGACAGCGGTGACACCGCGTCGCTGGTGGCGCTGATCGTGGCCGTGGCCGCACTCCTCGTCGCGCTGGTGATGGTGAACGCCGGCCGTGAGGGCTGGGCGTTCATCCTGTCGGGTCTCACCATCGTGGCGGCCGTCGCGATGCTCTTCCTGGCGCTCTTCCCGGACGTCATGCCGTCCTCGCTCAATCCCGATTGGAGCCTGACGGTCACCAATGCCTCGTCGAGCCCCTACACCCTCAAGATCATGACGTGGTGCGCGGGAATCGCCACACCGATCGTCCTGCTGTACCAGTCGTGGACCTACTGGGTGTTCCGCAAGCGGATCGGTACGCATCACATCGCCCCTGATGCCGCGCACTGAATCCGACCTCAGGAACGTTTCACGTGAAACGTGCCTGATGAGCCCAAGGGTGTGTTTCACGTGAAACCAATCGATCCGCGTCTGCTCCGGTACGCCCGGGCCACCCGCCTCTTCCTCGTGGCGGTCGTCGGTCTGGGTGTCGTCGGAGCGGCGCTGGTCATCGCCCAAGCGATGCTCATCGCCGAGGTCGTGGTCGGAGCCTTCCAGCGCGGCCTGCCGGTCGCCGAACTGCGCACACCCCTGGTGCTGCTGGTGGCGGTCGCGGCCGGCCGTGCGGTGGTGGCCTGGCTCACCGAGCTAGCCGCCCACCGGGCGAGCGCAGCGGTCAAGTCGGAGCTGCGGGGCCGACTGCTGGACCGGACCGCGGAACTCGGTCCGGGGTGGCTGAGCGGTCAACGGACGGGGTCGCTGATCGCCCTCGCCACGCGAGGGGTCGACGCGCTCGACGACTACTTCTCCCGCTATCTGCCGCAGCTGGGGCTCGCTGTGGTGGTTCCGGTGGCCGTGCTGGCGCGCATCGTCACGGAGGACTGGGTCTCGGCGGCGATCATCGTCGCCACGCTGCCGCTGATCCCCCTCTTCATGGTGCTGATCGGCTGGGCCACGCGAACCCAGATGGACCGGCAGTGGACGATGCTGTCCCGCCTGTCCGGGCACTTCCTGGACGTCGTCGCGGGACTGCCCACGCTCAAGGTGTTCGGCCGGGCCAAGGCGCAGGCCGAGTCGATCAGGAAGATCACCGGAGAGTACCGTCAGGCGACCATGCGGACGCTGCGGATCGCCTTCCTGTCGTCGTTCGCTCTGGAGCTGCTCGCCACCATCTCGGTCGCTCTGGTCGCCGTGACCATCGGCATGCGACTCGTCCACGGCGAGATGGACCTCTATGTGGGGCTGGTGATCCTGGTCCTGGCGCCCGAGGCGTATCTGCCGCTGCGGCAGGTGGGCGCGCAGTACCACGCCGCCGCCGAGGGGCTCGCGGCGGCGGAGGAGATCTTCGCCGTCCTGGAGACACCGGCACCGGCCTCCGGAGCGCTGCGTGTTGCGATGGGGGAGATCAGCTTCGAGGGCGTGACCGTGCGGTACCCCGGGCGCTCGGCGAACGCGGTCTCGGACGCCTCCTTCACGGTCGAACCCGGTGAGACGGTGGCTCTCGTCGGACCGAGCGGCGTGGGCAAGTCGACGCTGCTGAACGTCCTTCTCGGATTCGTGGAGCCCGACGAGGGGCGCATGCGGATCGGAGGAACCGACCTCGCGGAGGCCGACCTGGCCGAGTGGCGCTCGCAGGTCGCCTGGGTGCCGCAGCGTCCCCACCTGTACGCCGGTTCCATCGCCGAGAACGTACGGCTGGCCCGGCCGGACGCGGACGAGGCGGCGCTGCGGCAGGCGCTTGCCGACGCGGGCGCGGCCGGCTTCGTCGATGCCCTGCCCGATGGCGCCGGCACTCTCCTCGGCGAGGACGGTGCCGGGTTGTCGGCCGGTCAGCGGCAACGCCTCGCCCTCGCGCGCGCGTTCCTCGCCGACCGGCCCGTGCTGCTCCTCGACGAGCCGACGGCCGCGCTGGACGGGACGACGGAGGCAGAGGTGGTAGAGGCTGTGCGGCGGCTCGCCGTGGGGCGCACGGTCCTGCTCGTGGTGCACCGGCCGGCGCTGCTCGGGGTGGCCGACCGGGTGGTGCGTCTGGAGCCCGGGACGGCCGGCTCCACGGACGGCGGACCGCGCGTCCCGGCGTCCCGCTCGACGGACGCCGCTTCGCTCGTCGCGGTGCCCGGCTCCGAGGAGCCGGGCCGTGCTCGTCCGCTTCACGAGGTGGAACCGGAGGTCGAGGGGTCCGCCTCCGGAACGGTCCCGTCGAAGCGGGGCGGTGTGCTCGCGCGGGTCCGCGCGATGGCCGCTCCCCGGCGCGGGCCGCTCGTGCTGGCCCTGCTCCTCGCCAGCCTCGCGCTCGGAAGCGCCGTCGGGCTGATGGCGACGTCCGGCTGGCTCATCTCGCGGGCGTCCCAGCAGCCGCCCGTGCTGTACCTGATGGTGGCCGTGACGGCGACGCGGGCCTTCGGCATCGGACGGGCCGTCTTCCGTTACGCGGAGCGGCTCGTGTCCCACGACGCGGTGCTGCGGATGCTGGCCGACACACGGGTCGCCGTCTACCGGCGCCTCGAGCGCCTGGCGCCCGCCGGCCTGCGGACGACCCGGCGCGGCGATCTGCTGTCGCGGCTCGTCGCCGATGTGGACGCGTTGCAGGACTACTGGCTGCGCTGGCTGCTGCCCGCCGGAGCCGCGCTGGTCGTCTCCGCCGCCTCCGTCGGCTTCACGGCTTGGCTGCTGCCGGAGGCCGGTGCCGCCCTCGCTCTGGGGCTGCTCGCGGCCGGGGTCGGTGTCCCCCTGGTGACGGGAGCCGTCGCCCGGAGGGCCGAGCTGCGGCTCGCCCCCGCGCGGGGTGTCCTGGCGACGAAGGTGGCCGATCTGCTCACGGGAACGGCGGAGTTGACCGTCGCGGGCGCGCTTCCCGCCCGTACCGCCGAGGCGCGCAGGGCCGACGCCGTACTCACCCGCCTTGCCTCCCGGGGCGCCACCGCGACCGCGCTCGGCGACGGGCTGACGGCGCTCGCATGCGGGCTGACCGTCGCGGCCACGGCTCTCGCGGGTGCGCAGGCGGTCGCCGCCGGGCGCCTGAGCGGTGTCGCGATGGCCGTCGTCGTGCTCACCCCGCTGGCCGCGTTCGAGGCCGTCCTCGGGCTGCCCCTCTCCGTCCAGTACCGGCAGCGGGTGCGCAAGAGCGCGGAGCGCGTGTACGAGGTACTGGACGCCCCCGAGCCCGTACGCGAACCGGAGCGGCCGCACGCCGCGCCCGCGTCGCCGTTCCCGCTGCGTGTGCGGGGGCTGCGGGCGCGCCACGAGGGACAGGACCGGGACGCGCTCGTCGACGTCGATCTGACTCTCGAGCAGGGCCGTCGCATCGCCGTCGTGGGTCCCTCCGGGTCCGGCAAGACCACGCTCGCGCAGGTTCTGCTGCGCTTCCTGGACGCAAGCGCGGGGGCCTGCACGCTGGGCGGCACGGACGCCGCCGCGATGGACGGGGACGCCGTACGCCGTCTGATCGGGCTCTGCGCCCAGGACGCCCACCTCTTCGACAGCACGGTCCGCGAGAACCTGCTGCTGGCCCGGAAGGACGCCGACGAGGCAGAACTGCGTGACGCGCTCGCC
The DNA here is from genome assembly GCF_000424945.1 of Streptomyces sp. 142MFCol3.1. Taxonomy (NCBI): domain Bacteria; kingdom Bacillati; phylum Actinomycetota; class Actinomycetes; order Kitasatosporales; family Streptomycetaceae; genus Streptomyces; species Streptomyces sp. 142MFCol3.1. Next base: position 41,016 of record NZ_AUKV01000026.1, on the reverse strand, counting down.
CGGGCCCGGCTCCTGGAGTGGGCGGACGGCCTGCCCGACGGCCTCGACACCCTGATCGGCGAGCACGGAGCCCGGCTGTCCGGCGGTCAGCGCCAGCGGCTCGCGCTGGCGAGGGCGCTCCTCGCCGACTTCCCCGTGCTCGTCCTCGACGAGCCGGCGGAGCACCTCGATCTCCCGACGGCCGACGCGCTCACCGCGGACCTGCTGGCCGCGACCGAAGGACGTACGACACTGCTGATCACGCACCGGCTGGCCGGCCTCGGCGCGGTGGACGAGGTGATCGTGCTCGTGGAGGGAAGCGTGGTCCAGCGCGGTCCGTATGCTCGGCTGGCCGCCGCCGAAGGACCGCTGCGGGACATGGTGGAACGGGAGACGGCGGGAGATCTGCTGCTCGGAGCCGGGCCCCTGACCGCCGCCGCGCACCCGTGAAGCCGACTTTCACTCACAAAGGGGACTAATTAGGCTCAAGGCATGTCGGCAGCTCCCGCCCCGCGCTCATCCGACGGCAGCCCGGATGCGGCCGCCGGGACGATCCGCGGCCTGCGCGGGCTGTCCAAGGAGCTGACCGCGCGGGTGCCGCAACTGCTGGAGGCCCTGAGATCGGTCGGCTCGGGCCTTGAGCTGCACGCCACCCTCAACCGGATCTGCGCGACGGCGGCCGAGCTGACGAACGCCCGCTACGCGGGTCTGGGAGTCGCGGCGGAGGACGAGGAGGGGCTCGCGGACTTCGTCTACTACGGCATGGACGAGGACACCGCCCGGCGGATCGGGCGCCTCCCCGACGGGCAGAGCGGTCTTCTCGGGGCGCTCATCCAGGACCCGAATCCGGTACGGCTCACGAACCTGGCGGACGACGTGCGCGCCGGCGGACTCCCCGAACACCACCCGCCGATGCGCAGCTTCCTGGGCGTCCCGATCAGGGTGCAGGGCGCGATCTTCGGCAATCTGTACCTGGCCGAGAAGCGGGACGGCCGTCCGTTCACCGACTACGACCTCCACCTGGTCCGCGTCCTGGCGGCGGAGGCGGGCATCGCCATCGGCAACGCCAGGCTGTACGAGGCCGCCCAGCAGCGCGAGCGGTGGATCGACGGCTCGGTGGCCGTCACCACGGCGCTCCTGGCGGGTGATGACGCCGAGGACGCGCTCCAGGTGGTCGCCGAACAGGCCCGCCGGCTGGCCCGCTCGGCCGCAGGGATCGTGATGGTGCCCGCCGTGGAGGGTGGTCTGGAGATCGTCGCGGTCTCCTCGGCCCACCCGTCGAAGGCGCTCGGCGTGGTAGTCCCGCCGGAGAGCCAGATCGTCGCCGAACTCCTCGACGGAAAGCCGGTGTTCGTCGAGGACGCCGCCACCGAGCCGCGCATGATCACGGACCTCGCCCGCGGCTACGGACCGATCATGATGCTGCCGTTGCAGAGCGACGGCCGGCTGCTGGGGGCCCTCGTCCTGCCCCGTGCCGAGGACGGGCGGCCCTTCACCGGGACCGAACGGGTCCTGGCGGCGCAGTTCGCCTCGCAGGCCGCGCTCGCGCTGATGGTGGCCGAGACACAGCGCGACCGGGAGCGGCTCGCGGTGTTCGAGGACCGCGACCGGATCGCCCGGGATCTGCACGATCTCGTCATCCAGCGGCTGTTCAGCACCGGGATGATGCTGGAGAGCGCACAGCGGAGGTCGGCCCTGCCCGAGGTGCGCGAGGGCGTCGGACGGGTGGTCGACGAACTCGACGTCACCATCCAGGAGATCCGCACGGCCGTCTTCGCGCTTCAGCCGGGTTCCGAGGAGCCGCCGTCCGGACTGCGCACCCGGATCCTGCGCGAGATCAACATGGCCGCCGTGCCGCTGGGCTTCAAGCCCGGCCACCGCTTCGTCGGCCCCGTCGACACCGCGGTCGGCGAACTCACCTGCAAGAACCTGATCGCCGCGCTGCGCGAGGCCCTGTCCAACGCCTTCCGCCACTCCGGGGCTTCCCGGATCGACGTCACGGTCGACGCGACCGCGCGGCTGCCGGACGGGCGGCGGGGCGTGCGCCTCAGCGTCGCCGACGACGGCGTCGGCATCCCCGAGGGCGGCCGGCGCAGCGGGCTGCGGAACCTCGCGCGGCGGGCCGAGTCCCTGGGCGGCGACAGCTCGTACGGATCGGGCATCGGCGAGGGCGGTGCCGGTACGACGGTGACATGGCAGGCTCCGTACTGAAACGTCCGTCACGCGCACCCCGTTCGGCCCAGTCCTTGCGGCCATTCGTGCCGTGCGGTCCCCCGGCTGTACGACGTGGACGCGACCGGGCCCACCGAGGCGGTCCACGATCGCTGTCATGCCCCTTCTCCGCCGCCGTCCCCTGCTCCTGCCGGTGCTGCTGTGCGCACTCGCGGTTCTCGCGTCCCGGCCCACGACGGCCGAGAGCGAGGACGACGGCTCCGAGGCCGGCGCCAGGGTGGCGCGACTGTACGAGGAGGCCGCCACGGCGTCGCGCGAGTACGAGGCGGGACGCAAGGCGGCCGACGCGCAGCGGGGCAGAGCGGAGCGGGCCGAGCGGCTTCTCGCGCGCGAGCGGTGGGAGATCACGGTGCTGCGCGAGGACCTGGGGCGGATCGCGCGCGCTCAGTACCGGGAGGGGGACGGGCTCCCGTACTCCGCGCAGATGCTGCTGGCGGCCGGCGACGACGAGCTGATGCGTGGTCAGGCCGCCGCATGGCGCGCGGATCTGGCTTTGGGCAACGCGGTCGGCAAGAGCCGTCGCGCCGAGGCCCGGCTCGCCGCCGACGAAGCGAAGGCCCGGTCCGCCCGGAAGGCGCTGGACCAATGGAACGGCGAACTGGCCGCGATGAAGCGGACCATCGCGGCGAAGCTCGACGAGGCACGGTCGACGCTGCAGAGCCGGGCGGACGCCTCGGTGGCGGCGGGCTCCTGCCGCGGTGCCGTCCACCTCGACGGGGCGCGGACGCACAGCGAGCGCAAGTGGGTCGCACCGGTGCCTTCGTACCGTCTCTCCGCGCGTTTCGGCAGCGGTGGTGAGCGCTGGGCGAACCGCCATACCGGGCAGGACTTCGCGGTGCCCATCGGTACGCCGGTGCGGTCGGTCGGGGCGGGCCGGGTGGTGAAGGTCTCCTGCGGGGGTTCCTTCGGCATCGAGATCGTGATCCGGCATCCCGGCGGTTACCGCACGCAGTACGCGCACCTCGCCGCCGTGGCCGTCGACCAGGGTGACCGGGTGTCGACCGGGCAGCTGATCGGGCAGTCCGGCACGAGCGGCAACTCGACGGGACCACACCTGCACTTCGAGGTGCGGATCAGCGACGAGCTGGGATCGGCGATCGACCCCGTGCCGTGGCTGGCCCGGCACGGGGTCCAGCTCTAGAGGTTGCCGAGCCGCTCGGCGAGAATCCGCTCGATCACGACGGCCACTCCGTCGTCGTTGTTGGCGACGGTGCGGCCGGAGGCGGCCGCGAGGACGTCGGGGTGGGCGTTGCCCATCGCGTACGAACGGCCTGCCCAGGTGAGCATCTCGACATCGTTCGGCATGTCGCCGAAGGCGACGACCTCCTCGGGGGAGATGCCCCGCTCGGTACAGCACAGCGCGAGGGTGCTGGCCTTGGAGACGCCGGGGCCGCTGATCTCGAGGAGGGCGCTGGGGCTCGACCGGGTCACGTTGGCCCGTTCGCCGATGGCCGTGCGGGCGACCGCGAGGAAGGCGTCCGGGTCCATCTCGGGGTGGTAGGCGAGCACCTTGAGCACCGGCTGATCGGCGTCCAGGGCGTCCGCGGCGAGGAGCTTCTCGGCGGGCGCGACGATCTCCGGGGGCTCCATGTGCAGCGAGGGGTAGGCCGGTTCGAGGTGCAGGCCGTACGTCCGCTCCACGGCGTACACGGTGCCGGGTGCCGCGGAACGCAGGAGGCGGACGACGTCGAGCGCGACGCCGGGCGCCAGTTCGCGGATCTTGACGAAGCGGTGGGCGCCGGGGCCGCCGTGCAGGTCGACCACGGCGGCGCCGTTTCCGCAGATCGCGAGGCCGTGCCCGTGGACGTGGTCGCTGACGACGTCCATCCAGCGGGCCGGGCGGCCTGTGACGAAGAAGACCTCGACTCCGGCCTGTTCGGCGGCGGCGAGGGCGGCGATCGTACGGTCGGACACGGACTTGTCGTCGCGCAACAGGGTGCCGTCGAGATCCGTGGCGATCAGCCGGGGCGGAACGGTGGAGGCCGGGGTCTCGGGCCGTCGAGTCGCTGAGGTCACCCGGTCATTCTCCCGCATATGCCCGCACGGCCGTGCGGCGGTCCGCACAGTTGAGTGGTTACCGTCCTCACCAGCGCCCTTACATCCCGTCGCCCTCACGGCAGCTGGGCGAGGGCCTCCATGGCGATCTGCTCGAAGACCTTCACGTCGGCGGCGAAGACCGAGTCGGGGATCGGCCAGTGGATCACGATCTCGGTGAAGCCCAGCTCCGCGTGCCGGCCGGCGAAGTCGACGAACGCGTCGAGGGACTCCAGGGGACGGCCCTTGTCCGGGGTGAATCCGGTGAGCAGGATCTTGTCGAGCCCGGACACGTCCCGGCCGATCTCGGCGCAGGTGTCGGCCAGTTTGTCGACCTGCCGGCGAATGGCCTGAACCGACTGTTCGGGGGTGCCCGTCTCGTAGAGCTTCGGGTCGCCGGTCGTCACCCAGGCCTGCCCGTGCCGGGCGGCGAGCTTCAGGCCGCGCGGGCCCGTGGCGGCCACGGCGAAGGGCAGCCGGGGGCGCTGCACACAGCCCGGGATGTTGACCGCCTCGTGCGCGGAGTAGAAGTCACCGCCGTACGAGACGGACTCCTCGGTGAGCAGGCGGTCCAGCAGCGGCACGAACTCGCCGAAGCGGTCGGCGCGCTCACGCGGGGTCCACGGGTCCTGGCCGAGCGCCGTCGCGTCGAAGCCGGTGCCACCCGCGCCGATGCCCAGGGTGATCCGGCCGTTCGAGATGTCGTCGAGGGAGACGAGTTCCTTGGCGAGGGTCACCGGGTGCCGGAAGTTCGGCGAGGTGACGAGCGTGCCGAGGCGGATGCGGCCGGTGACGGCGGCCGCGGCGGTGAGCGTCGGCACGGCACCGAACCACGGGCCGTCGCGGAAGCTCCGCCACGACAGGTGGTCGTAGGTGAAAGCGGTGTGGAAGCCGAGCTGCTCCGCGCGCTGCCAGGCGGAACGCCCGCCCTCGTGCCAGCGGACGTACGGGAGGATCACGGTGCTGAGGCGCAGACTCATGCTTCGAGCGTAAGCGGAACCGGAAGGTGGTCGCGGCCACCGCGTGATCGTCCATGGGCCGCAGGGACCGCGGGCACGGTTGCCCCGGGCCGTCGGTGGGGCCGGTGGGGCCCTGGGGGCACGGCTGCCCCACGGCGGCCGGCGGCGTCAGTGCGGGGCCGGAAAGCGCAGGTAGCGCGCGGGTACGGCCTGGGTCAGCCAGACGCCGTTCGCGCTGACGTGGAAGACGTGGCCGTCGCGGTGCATGGCGGCGGCGTCCACGGAGAGGACGACCGGCCGGCCGCGGCGGGCACCGACACGGGTCGCGGTCTCCCGGTCGGGCGAGAGGTGCACGTCGTGTCGCCTCATGGGCTTGAGTCCCTCGGCACGGATCGCGTCCAGGCTGGATGCCACGGTCCCGTGGTAGAGGTACGCCGGAGGGGTCGCGGGGGGCAGTCCGAGGTCGACCTCCACGGAGTGGCCCTGGCTGGCGCGGATCCGGGTGCCTTCGACGGCGAAGCGCCGCTTGTCGTTCGTGACGACGACGTGGTCCAGTTCCTCGCGCGTGATGCGGAAGCCGTGGGCGGCCGCCGCGGCGATCAGCGTGTCGATCTCGACCCAGCCGCCCTCGCCGAGCGTCAGCCCGATCCGCTCGGGCTGGTGCCGCAGGTGCTTCGAGAGGTACTTCGACACCCTTACGGTGCGTCTTTCATCCATACGTACATCCATCTTGTCATTCGATCTCTTTGTTCTATGTTCCGTCCGGCACTCGTTCGCGGGGGTGTGCGGCTCTCGGCGGTCGAGCTGTACGCCACCCGTACTTCGTGCCGTCGGGTTCACCAGAGTGCCTGGCGAGACGCTGATCACGCATTTGATTTTGGTCCGGAGGTTTGATCCACAACCAAGTCCTGTTATCCACAGGGGATTTGGAGATTCTGTGGACAACGTGATGAAGATTTAGGGGGATTGGTCAATCATGCGGCACTTGACGTGATTTGCCGTCAGGTGATCCAAGGCACGTGCCTGGACCTCGCGTTCGGTCGCGGCGGTGACGAAGGCGGCCACCTGTGATGGACCAACCAGGCCCGCCACGACCCGCATTGTCTCCGCGGGGATCTCCACCGAACGCACCTCATCAGCTCTTTCCCGGGGCTGCCCGGCCCCCAGCTGCTCACGCAGGTGACGGTGCGCGAACAGGCGCATGGCCCTGGCCAGTTCGGCGTCGACCGTCTGCTGCGCCAGAGGCCGCAGCCGTCGCACGAGAGAGGCCGCCTCGGCCGCCTCTGCGTCCTTCGGCGGGTGCTCCCCCAGATAGCGGGCGAAGACATGCTCGGTCGTGAACTCCATGAAACGGTCCGCGATATGTTCGACCTGAACCCTCAACTCCCGCAGGTGACCTGAGATCGCGGACAGCGGTACGCCCGCCGCGTGCAACTCCACTGCCACACCCAGTTCTTGAGGGCTCGGGACGAGGTACGTGTCCTCGTCGCCGGGAATGCGCTCCAGCACCCCCAGCTCCAGGGCCTCGGCCACCGCCGCGTCGTCCGGGATTCCGCCGAACCGCTCGTCCAGTTCGGCGCGCGAGATCCGCGCGGCCTCCTCGTCGGTCCACGGCCCGTCGACCTCGGCGACCAGACCGAGGACGCCGCCCAGGCCCCGGCCGGTGTCCCAGGCCTCCAGCAGCTCCTTGATGGACGCCAGCGTGTAGCCGCGGTCGAGGAGGTCGGCGATCTGCCGCAGCCGGGCCAGATGGGTGTCCGCGTACACGTTGGCGCGGCCCCGCCGCTCGGGGCGGGGGAGCAGGCCGCGGTCCTGATAGGCGCGGATCGTCCGGACCGTGGCACCGCTGAGGTGTGCCAGATCCTCGATCCGGTACGCGGCACCGGCCGATTCGTCGCTCATGCTCCCTGCCCTTCCGCGTCGCCCGGCGCAGTCGCCCGGCGGTCGCTACGCGGTCGCCGCACGCCCGATCGCCGCACGCCCGATCGCCGCGGCTGCCGTCCGTGCCGCCGGCGAAAGTGCCAGGTGTTCGACGGCCCGGCGCAGTGACCCCTCCTGGGACGGATGGTACGACCGCCGCAGACAGCGCGGTACGGCCGCGCCGAGCTCCTTCCACGTGGGCAACAGCCCTTTGCGCACAGCTCTGCCGAAGGAGACCCGGCGCGGCGCGATCGCACCGCGCTCGGGGACTCCCGCGGGCTCCGCCGTGCTCACAGCGGTGGCTCCAGGCGGGCGATCGCGCGCAGCGCCTTCGGGGTGAACCGGGACATGAGGTGGGCGCCGCGCGCCTCCGGGGTGACGGGGACGACGGCCTGGTTGCGGGCGACAGCGCGCAGGATCGCGTCGGCGACCTTCTCCGGCGGATAGTTGCGCAGGCCGTACAGCCGGGCGGACTTCTTCTGGCGCCGCTTCTCCTCCGCCGCGTCGACGCCGGCGAAACGAGCGGTCGAGGTGATGTTCGTGTTGACGAAGCCGGGGCAGATCGCCGAGACGCCGATCCCCCGCCCGGCCAGCTCCGCGCGCAGGCACTCACTGAGCATCAGTACGGCCGCCTTGGAGGTGCTGTAGGCGGGCAGCGCCTTCGAAGGCTGGTACGCCGCGGCCGAGGCGGTGTTGACGATGTGGCCGCCCTGGCCGCGCTCGGCCATCTGCTTCCCGAAGAGCCGGCAGCCGTGGATCACACCCCACAGATTGACGTCGAGGACCTTCTTCCAGTCCTCCGACGTCGTGTCGAAGAAGGAGCCGGAGAGCCCGATCCCCGCGTTGTTCACCAGGACGTCCACCACGCCGTACTCCGTGGCGACCTTCTCGGCGAGTTTCTCCATCGCCTGCTCGTCGGAGACGTCGACCGTCTCCGCCCAGGCCTCGGGGGAGCCGATCAACCGGGACATCTCCGCCGTGCGGGCGGCGCTCTCCGCGTCCCGGTCGACGGCCACCACACGCGCGCCGGCTTCGGCGAACGCGAAGGCGGTGGCCCGTCCGATGCCGCTGCCCGCGCCGGTGATCAGGACGAGCCGGCCCCCGAACCGGTCCGCGTACTTGCCGGTGGCCGCCGTGTCCTGCGCGGGCAGTCCGCCCTCCCGGCCTTCGTTGGCCGTCACGAACTCGGTGATCCAGGCGGCCAGCTGGTCCGGCCGCGTGCGCGGAACCCAGTGCTTGGCGGGCAGCGTGCGGCGCAGCAGCCGGGGCGCCCACTCCTCCAGGTCGTCGTAGAGCCGCTCGGAGAGGAACGCGTCGCCCAGGGGCGTGATCAGCTGCACGGGCGCGTGGGCGTAGGCGTCGGCGCGCGGCCTGCTCAGCCGGGGCCGTACGTTGTCGCGGTACAGCCATGCGCCGTGCGCCGCGTCCGAGGGCAGCGACGAGGTCGGGTAGTCGCCCGCGGGCACCTTCTCGAACCGCTCGAGCATCTTCGGCCAGCGCTTGCCGAGGGGGCCGCGCCAGGCCAGCTCGGGCAGCGCAGGAGTGTGCAGCATGTACACGTACCAGGACTTGGCGCCCTGGCCGAGGAGCTGACCGACCCGACGGGGGGTGGGCCGGCGCACACGCCGCTTGATCCAGTGCCCGAAGTGGTCGAGGGACGGACCGGACATCGAGGTGAAGGACGCGATCCGGCCCTCGGTGCGTGCGATTGTGACGAACTCCCAGGACTGCACCGAGCCCCAGTCGTGCCCCACCAGGTGCACAGGGCGGTCCGGGCTCACCGCGTCCACGACCGCGAGGAAGTCGTCCGTCAGCTTCTCCAGGGTGAACCCGCCGCGCAGCGGCTGCGGCGCCGACGACCTGCCGTGCCCGCGCACGTCGTACAGCACGACGTGGAAGCGGTCGGCCAGTCTTGCGGCGACCTCGGACCACACCTCCTTGGAGTCCGGATATCCGTGCACGAGCACCACCGTGGGCTGCCGGTCGTCGCCCAGCTCGGCGACGCACAGCTCGATCCCGCCCGTCCGCACCCAGCGCTCGCGCGCACTTTCGAGACTCACTTGTCCTCCGCCCAGCGCCGCACGTGCGGCAGATCGTCGTCCAGCCAGAAGGCACTCGCCTCGGGGTCCTTGGAGTCGGTGACGACCAGGATCTCCTCGAACTTCGCGCCCGTGCCCCGGAATCCGAGGTGGGGTTCGACCGCCCACAGCCCGGGCTGCGGCGGATGGTCGGAGAAGCGGTACGGCGACCACAGTGGCGACCAGCCGTCCCGGTGCCCGCGCAGGGCGTCGCTCGCCAGGCCCTTCAGGGACTGGGTGCCGAAACCGAACAGACGGGGGGACCAGGGACGCTCCCTCACCCGGTTCACCTTGTGCGCGATCACACCGAAGGGGTACGCGCGGTGTCGATTGGCGTACCCCTGGCGGACCATGAGCCGGTCCACGTCCTCGTAGATCTCGCGCAGCGTGCGGCGCTCGCGCACCTCGCGCAGGATGAGCTCGCGGTGCGCCTCCAGGTCGGCGAGCAGCTTGTCCTGGAGGGGGTTCGGGCCCAGGGAGCCCGAGTAGCCGATGTCGGCGGTGAAGCCCTTGTGGACCGGTGCCATGTCCAGGATGAAGGGCATCCCCGGCTCCAGTCGCCGGTCGGTCGGGAAGAACTGGAGCGGGACGCGGAAGCCGACGAACGCCGTGCGGTCGCCGAACCAGGCGAAGGGCAGGTGGAACCAGTCCCGCACCCCGCGCTCGCGCAGCCAGTCGCGCTGCATGCGTGCCGCCTCGCGCTCCGTCACACCGGGCTTCAGTTGCGCCGCGACCGCCTCCGCGCACTCGTACGCGAGGCGCTGCACCTCTTTGAACCCGCGCAGTTCCTCTCCGAACCCGCGCGGCTCCGCGGAGAGTTCGCCTGCCACAGCCGTCGTCATGCCACCGCCCCACACCCTGTCCACGCTGACCGCGGTACGTGTCCGTAACTTGACACTGGCGAATGTGACAGTAGTTAGAGGCTGCGTCAATAGCCGGGTGCGGTGCCTGTGGACGACCGGCCCCTTGGGGACGGCCGGCACCCCCGGACGGGTGGCCCGGCCGGGCCACGGCGACGGACGGCATTCGACCTCAGGGGGACCCCTACGGGCCCCTACGACTGGAGTCTGACGCGGATCCAGCTCCGTGGTCTGACGACCGCTGTGGCGTGCGCCACTACCTTCGAAACGTGACTGTGATCGCGACCGAAAGCCTGAGCAAGCGGTTCCCCCGGGTGACCGCGCTTGACCGGCTCTCCGTGGACGTCGGGCCCGGTGTGACCGGACTCGTCGGAGCCAATGGAGCCGGCAAGTCCACACTGATCAAGATCCTGCTGGGTCTGTCCCCCGCCACCGAGGGCCGCGCCGAAGTGCTCGGACTCGACGTCGCCACCGAGGGCGCCGCCATCCGTGAGCGGGTCGGGTACATGCCCGAGCACGACTGCCTGCCGCCCGACGTCTCGGCCACCGAGTTCGTCGTCCACATGGCCCGCATGTCCGGCCTCCCGCCGACAGCGGCCCGCGAGCGCACCGCGGACACCCTGCGCCACGTCGGCCTGTACGAGGAGCGCTACCGCCCCATCGGCGGCTACTCGACGGGCATGAAGCAGCGCGTGAAGCTCGCGCAGGCCCTCGTCCACGACCCCCAGCTGGTCTTCCTCGACGAGCCGACCAACGGCCTCGACCCGGTCGGCCGCGACGACATGCTCGGGCTGATCCGCCGGATCCACACCGACTTCGGCATCTCGGTCCTGGTCACCTCGCATCTCCTGGGCGAGCTGGAGCGCACCTGCGACCACGTCGTCATCATCGACGGCGGCAAGCTGCTGCGGTCCAGCTCCACCACGGACTTCACCCAGACCACCACGACCCTCGCCATCGAGGTCACCGACACCGACGAGCACCCCGACGGCACCCGCACGGTGCGCGACGCGCTGCACGCGCGCGGGATCGAGACCCACGACGGCAGCGGCCTGCCGGGCGCCGGGCACATCCTGCTGCTGACCGCCGAAAGCGAGGAGACGTACGACCTCGTCCGCGACGTCGTCGCCGACCTCGGCCTCGGCCTGGTCCGCATGGAGCAGCGCCGGCACCACATCGCGGAGGTCTTCAAGGACAGCGACGAGCAGCGGAAGGAGGCGGTCGGCCATGGCGGTTGAGCAGCCCACGGCCCGGGAGGCCGAGCAGACCCGGATCCACAACATCGGCTACCGCAACTACGACGGACCGCGGCTGGGCCGCGCGTACGCCCGTCGCTCGCTGTACTCGCAGTCCCTGCGCGGTGCCTACGGACTCGGCCGCTCGGTCAAGTCCAAAGTGCTGCCGATGCTGTTGTTCGTCGTGATGTGCGTCCCCGCCCTCATCATGGTGGCGGTCGCGGTCGCCACCAAGGCGAAGGACCTGCCCGTCGACTACACGCGATACGCGATCATCATGCAGGCCGTGATCGGTCTGTACGTGGCCTCGCAGGGACCGCAGGCCGTCTCCCGCGACCTGCGTTTCAAGACCGTCCCGCTGTACTTCTCGCGCCCCATCGAGACCGCGGACTACGTGCGGGCCAAGTACGCGGCGCTGGCCTCGGCGCTGTTCGTCCTCACCGCCGCGCCGCTGATCGTGCTCTACGTGGGAGCGCTGCTGGCGAAGCTGGACTTCGCCGACCAGACCAAGGGATTCGCACAGGGGCTGGTCTCCGTGACACTGCTGTCGCTGCTCTTCGCCGGGATCGGCCTGGTGATCTCCGCGGTCACGCCGCGCCGCGGCTTCGGCATCGCTGCCGTCATCGCCGCCCTGACCATCTCCTACGGGGCGGTGTCCACCGTCCAGGCCATCGCCTTCGAGCAGTCCAGCACCGGAGCCGTCCCGTGGCTCGGCCTCTTCTCGCCGATCACGCTGATCGACGGGGTGCAGACGGCCTTCCTGGGCGCCACCTCCGCCTTCCCCGGAGGGGAAGGACCCTCGTCCGGGCAGGGCATCGTCTACCTCATCGTCGTCCTGGGGCTCATCTCCGGCTGCTACGGCCTCCTGATGCGCCGCTACCGAAAGGTCGGGCTGTGACCACCCTCAACATCGACCACGTCTCACGCTGGTTCGGCAACGTGGTGGCGGTCAACGACATCACGATGACGATCGGCCCCGGAGTCACCGGCCTGCTCGGCCCGAACGGCGCGGGCAAGTCCACCCTCATCAACATGATGGGCGGCTTCCTGGCCCCCTCCACGGGCACCGTCACCCTCGACGGCGAGCAGGTCTGGCGCAACGAACAGATCTACCGGCACATCGGCATCGTCCCCGAGCGCGAGGCGATGTACGACTTCCTCACCGGCCGCGAATTCGTCGTCGCCAACGCCGAGTTGCACGGCCTCGGCGACAAGGCCGCCCAGCGCGCGCTCGCCACGGTCGAGATGGAGTACGCGCAGGACCGCAAGATCTCGACGTACTCCAAGGGCATGCGGCAGCGCGTGAAGATGGCGTCCGCGCTCGTCCACGACCCGTCGCTGCTGCTGCTCGACGAGCCGTTCAACGGCATGGACCCGCGTCAGCGCATGCAGCTCATGGACCTGCTGCGGCGCATGGGCGACGAGGGTCGCACGGTGCTGTTCTCGTCCCACATCCTCGAAGAGGTCGAGCAGCTCGCCGCGCACATCGAGGTGATCGTCGCCGGACGGCACGCGGCGAGCGGCGACTTCCGGCGCATCCGCCGCCTGATGACCGACCGCCCGCACCGCTATCTGATCCGGTCCAGCGACGACCGGGCGCTCGCCGCGGCGCTGATCGCCGACCCGTCGACGTCGGGCATCGAAGTCGACCTGGCCGAGGGTGCGTTGCGCATCCAGGCGGTCGACTTCGGCCGGTTCACCGCCCTGCTCCCGCGCGTCGCGCGCGAGCACGGCATCCGGCTGCTCACGGTCTCGCCGTCCGACGAGTCCCTCGAGTCCGTCTTCTCGTATCTCGTCGCGGCGTAGGAGGCCGAAGATGTACGACCCCACAGTCGCCCGGCTCACCTACCGTGGCCTGCTCGGCCGGCGCAGGGCCCTGATCCTGTGCGCCCTGCCCGTCCTGCTCATCGTGATCTCCGCCGCCGTGCGCGGCTTCACCGGCGCCGACGACCAGGTGGCCTCGGACGTGCTCGGCGGTTTCGCCCTCGCGACGATGGTCCCGATCATCGGCGTCATCGCGGGCACCGGCGCGATCGGCCCCGAGATCGACGACGGCTCGGTGGTGTATCTGCTGGCCAAGCCCCTCAAGCGGCCCACGATCATCTTCACCAAGCTGATCGTCGCCATCGCCGTCACCATGGCGTTCTCGGCGGTGCCGACGTTCATAGCGGGCCTGATCCTGAACGGCAACGGCCAGCAGATCGCCGTCGCCTACACCGTCGCCGCGCTGGTCGCATCGATCGCGTACGCCGCCCTGTTCCTGCTCCTGGGGACCGTGACCCGGCACGCGGTGGTCTTCGGACTCGTCTACGCCCTCGTCTGGGAGGCCCTCTTCGGGTCGCTGGTGTCCGGCGCGCGCACGCTGAGCGTCCAGCAGTGGGCACTCGCCGTGGGCCACAAGGTCACCGGCGGCGACCTCGTCACCTCCGACGTGGGCCTGCCGACCGCGACGGTGCTGCTGATCGCGGTCACCGTGCTGGCCACCTGGTACGCGGGACAGCGGCTCCGGTCGCTGACGCTGGCCGGCGAGGAGTGAGCGGGTTCCACGCGCGCGTGCCGGTCGTCACGGTGCACGCGCGCGTGGAACCCCGCCGAGGCCGCCCCTTCACCGGGCGGCCTCTTCTTGACATCGGCTTCACCTGCGTCCGGGCACACTGGGCTGAGGGGATGCGTTTGCTAGGAGGACGGGGATGTCCGCTGAGGAACTGAAAGGCGACGGGGAACCCGGGGACGTCTGGGACGACCTCGTCCTGGACGAGGACTTCATACGGTCCGCGGATACGGCCGAGCCCTCGGCCCGCGCCCGTATGCTGGCCGCCCGCTGGCGCCAGGGAGGACCCGACCCGCAGCCCTGGCGGTCCGACGAGCCGCCCGCGGGATGGTTCTTCAGCAAGGCGCGACGGCGCAGGTGGCGCCGCCGCTGACCGGCTGCTTCCGAGGGTCGCGGCGTACGGGGCGCCGCCGGGGCGGGTGGCCCTGACCCCGCACTGGGTGCGAACCCAACATGAGAGACGCGCACTTGGCGCGAGGCACGAGCCCGGCGTGAGACGCGTACTCGGCAGGGGATGCCGACCCGGCGTGAAGCGGGAGCCCGGCACGGAATGCGGACCCGGCACTGCGTGCGAGCCTCACATTTATTCGGTGGCGTCCAAATCGGCTCCGGGGCACAGTAGTTGTGTCCACGCCGCCGCATCTAGCCGGCGCCATGTTCTGGGAGAGGAGCGCGACGATGTTCATCAGGAGCAGTTCGTCGAGCTCCCGACAGGGCAGCCCGCGGCGGGTTCCGGAGTAGTCACCCTCCGTCGAACCCACCCGCACGGGGGGCTGCCCGGGGCGGCCGCTTCGAGCGCGCGTCACGCGCGGGCCGCCCACCCGGAGGATTGGCCGAGAGGTAAGGCACCGGCTTGCTAAGCCGTGGTCGGGGTCTTCCCCGCGCGCGTTCGATCCGCGCATCCTCCGCAAGAACGCACCGGCCACGGCTGATGCCGTCGAGTCACGGCCGGCACGACTGCCGATGCCGTCGTCCCCCGCCGACCGGCCGACGTCCGTGAGCGCCCGCCCTGCCGTGCGGCTCCGGGCTCGACAGCGCAGGCCCCACCCCCCGCCGCGCAGCTCATGGCTCCGTGGAGCCACCCCACCGCGCCCGGCGGGAGCCGGGACCGGACCGAGGTCGGGACTAGCCCAGCAGGCGTTCCAGGACCACCGCGATGCCGTCCTCCTCGTTCGAGAACGTCACCTCGTCCGCGACGGCCTTGAGATCGTCGTGGGCGTTGGACATGGCCACCCCGTGCGCCGCCCAGGCGAACATCGGAATGTCGTTGGGCATGTCGCCGAAGGCGATCGTGTCGGCCGCCTTCATGCCGAGCCGACGGGCCGCCAGGGAGAGCCCGGTCGCCTTGGAGAGGCCGAGGGGCAGCAGTTCCACTATCCCGGCACCCGCCATCGTGACGCTCACCAGGCCGCCCGCGACCTCCGTGCCGACGGCGGCGAGCTCGTCGTCGGAGAGCGTCGGATGCTGGATGTACACCTTGTTCAGGGGAGCCGACCAGAGGTCCGCCGCGTCCCTGATCGGCACGGTCGACAGCGGGCCGTCCTGCACCCGGTAGCCGTGGCCCACGACGACCTCGCCGTCGAGCCCGTCGCGGCTCGCGGCCAGCAGGAGCGGTCCGACCTCCGCCTCGATCTTGGCGAGCGCCAGACCGGCCAGCTGCCGGTCCAGCGTCACCGACGTGAGCAGCCGGTGCTCCCCCGCGTCGTACACCTGCGCACCCTGGCCGCAGACCGCGAGGCTCTCGTAGCCGAGGTCGTCGAGGATGTGCCGGGTCCAGGGCACCGCACGTCCGGTGACGACGATGTGGGCCGCGCCCGCCGCGGTCACCGCGGCGAGCGCCTCACGCGTGCGCCGGGAGACCGTCTCGTCGGCACCCAGCAGCGTGCCGTCGAGGTCGGTCGCCACGAGCTTGTACGGGAACGACCCGCTCGGTCCGTCCGGCTCGTGCGACGCCCACGGCGCGCTCGAGCCGTGCGGCGCGGTCGAACCGGTCGCTCCAGATGTGCCGGTCACTTGGAGATCGGCTCCAGGACCTCACGGCCGCCCAGGTACGGGCGCAGCACCTCCGGCACCCGGACGGAGCCGTCGGCGAGCTGGTGGTTCTCCAGGATCGCGACGATCGTGCGGGGGACGGCGCACAGCGTGCCGTTGAGCGTGGCGAGCGGCTGGACCTTCTTGCCGTCGCGCATGCGGACGGACAGGCGGCGGGCCTGGAAGCCGTCGCAGTTCGACGCCGAGGTCAGCTCGCGGTACTTGCCCTGCGTGGGGATCCACGCCTCGCAGTCGAACTTGCGGGAGGCGGACGCGCCGAGGTCGCCCGACGCCACGTCGATGACCTGGAACGGCAGCTCAAGACCGGTCAGCCACTGCTTCTCCCAGTCCAGGAGGCGCTTGTGCTCGTTCTCCGCGTCCTCCGGGTCGACGTACGAGAACATCTCGACCTTGTCGAACTGGTGCACGCGGAAGATGCCGCGGGTGTCCTTGCCGTAGGTGCCGGCCTCGCGGCGGAAGCACGGCGAGAAGCCGGCGTAGCGCAGCGGCAGCTTGTCGGCGTCGAGGATCTCGTCCATGTGGTACGCCGCGAGCGGGACCTCGGAGGTGCCGACCAGGTAGTAGTCGTCCTTCTCCAGGTGGTACACGTTCTCCGCGGCCTGGCCGAGGAAGCCGGTGCCCTCCATGGCGCGCGGGCGGACCAGCGCGGGCGTCAGCATCGGGGTGAAGCCGGCCTCGGTGGCCTGCGCGATCGCCGCGTTGACGAGGGCGAGTTCCAGGAGCGCGCCGACGCCGGTCAGGTAGTAGAAGCGCGAGCCGGACACCTTGGCGCCGCGCTCGACGTCGATGGCGCCCAGCGCCTCGCCGAGCTCCAGGTGGTCCTTGGGCTCGAAGCCCTCGGCGCCGAAGTCGCGGATGGTGCCGTGCGTCTCCAGGACGACGAAGTCCTCCTCGCCGCCGACCGGGACGTCGGGGTGCACCAGGTTGCCCAGCTGGAGGAGGAGCCGCTTGGTCTCCTCGTCGGCCTCGTGCTGCTCGGCGTCGGCCGTCTTGACGTCGGCGGCGAGCTGACCCGCCTTCTTCAGCAGCTCGGCCTTCTCGTCGCCCGAGGCCTTGGGGATCAGCTTGCCGAGCGCCTTCTGCTCGGAACGCAGCTCGTCGAAGCGGACGCCGGACGACCTGCGCCGCTCGTCGGCGGAGAGGAGGGAGTCGACGAGGGCGACGTCCTCTCCACGGGCGCGCTGGGAGGCGCGAACACGGTCGGGGTCCTCACGGAGCAGGCGAAGGTCAATCACCCCTCAAGGCTACCGGTGCGCGGTTCCGGCCAACGACTCGATATTCCGGCCCGCCGGTTCTGTCACGTTATGAGGGGAATGGCGGACTGAATCTTTTGATCATGAGTCGGTGTCAAGGAAAAGGGTCGTACTCCCTGAAAGGGGGCAGGCGGCGGCCCGTCGGTTGACCGGATTTCCCTGTGCCGACAGGGACTTGGTGCGTGGTTGTCCACAGGAATCCACAGCCCTCCAGAGTTATCCACAGGCTGTGCGGAAGATCTGTGGACTTCGGAAATGATCATTCGGAGGGGTGGACACGGGTCGAGGAATTCCCGGCTCAAACCCTGCGTACACGCACTTTCGGGTGTAAATGATTCGCTCCATAGAGTTGATCAATGGAAAAGGGTGGACGAAGGGTGACGTGCGGGGCTGTGGAAGAGGTTGAGGCCTGTAGGCCGATTTGTCGACGATGCAGTATTTCGTTGTCGACTTGTCCCCAGGTCGAGAAGCGCGCCTGTGGATAACGTCTGTGGATGACGAAAATCTGCAGGTAGGACCAGTGATCAAGGGTGCACGGGCCGGTGGACAGGGATGACCCCGGGAGTGGGCAGGCAGCGGGGGACGGGCCGCCGGCCAGGGGTGATCGGCTCCCGCGCACCGAACCGGTGGAAATGCGCCGCACGGAGTGTTCACGGCGTGTTCGGGAAGTCCATTCGATTTTCGACATCGGCCCACTCCTTCGGCTGCCCGGGCCCGGACCCGTGCTCCCCGTCCCGGCCGCCCGCGGAACGGCCCCTTTCAGAAGCGGCCGTCCTGGCAGCGCGCCAGCCAGTCGGAAGCGGCGGAGAATTCGCTGTCCGAGGTCCCGGCCCGGGGTGCGCGCACGTCCTTGGGGTCGACTTCCGCCCGGGGGTACGAACCGAGGAAGCGCACCTGCGGGCAGACACGCTTGAGCCCCATCAGCGCCTCGCCCACCCGCCGGTCGGAGATGTGGCCTTCGGCGTCGATGGCGAAGCAGTAGTTGCCGATGCCCTCGCCGGTCGGCCGGGACTGCAGCAGCATCAGGTTGACGCCGCGCACCGCGAACTCCTGGAGGAGCTCCAGCAGGGCGCCGGGGTGGTCGTCGCGCTGCCAGATGACCACGGACGTCTTGTCCGCGCCGGTCGGTGCGGCGGGCCGGGCGGGCCTGCCCACCAGCACGAAGCGTGTCTGCGCGTTCTCCGCGTCGTGGATGCCGGACTCCAGCGGCTCCAGGCCGTACTTGGCCGCCGCGAACTCGCCCGCGAAGGCCGCGTCGTACCTGCCCTCCTGGACCAGGCGCGCACCGTCGGCGTTCGACGCGGCGGACTCCCACAGGGCGTCGGGCAGGTGCGTCCTGAGCCAGTTGCGCACCTGTGGCTGTGCGGCGGGGTGCGCGGTGACCGTCTTGATCTCCGACAGCTTCGTGCCGGGCCTGACCAGCAGCGCGAAGGTGATCGACAGCAGCACCTCGCGGTAGATCATCAGCGGGGCGCCCGCGACCAGCTCGTCGAGGGTCGTGGTGATGCCGCCCTCCACCGAGTTCTCGATGGGGACGAAGGCGGCCTCGGCCTCGCCGTTGCGGACGGCGTCCAGCGCGGCGGGAACCGACACCACCGGGACCAGTTCCCGGGTGGCGGCCTCCGGGAGCGTGCGCAGGGCGACTTCGGTGAAGGTGCCTTCGGGACCGAGATACGCGTAGCTGGCTGGCATGACCTCACCCTAATGGGCCTCGAACAACCAGGACGACGCGTGTCGAAACGGGACCCCCAGAGGTGATCGGCCCCCCAGGGGAGATCGGCCACCCCCAGAGGTGTTCGGGGACCCCCAGGGGCGATCCGGGGCGGGCCGGGGCGGGTCAGCCTTCCAGCAGGCGCTGCCCCACGTACTCGCCCGTCGCCGCCCCGCCGGGCACCGCGAACAGGCCGCTCGACTCGTGGCGGACGAAGGTGGAGAGCGCGTCACCGCGGTCGAGCTTGCGCTGGACGGGCACGAAGCCGCGCAGCGGATCGGCCTGCCAGCAGACGAAGAGCAGGCCCGCGTCGGGCACCCCGTCCGTGTCGATGCCGTCGTGGAAGGAGAACGGGCGCCGCAGCATCGCGGCACCGCCGTTCTGGTCGGGCCGGGTGATCCTGGCGTGCGCGTTGATCGGGACGACGAGATTGCCGTCGGCGTCGGTCTTGTCCAGGTCCATCGGCGTGTTCTCGGTGCCGCCGCCGAGCGGGGCGCCGGTGGCCTTCTTCCGCCCGATGACGTCCTCCTGGGCCGCGGGAGAGAGCTTCTCCCAGTCGTCGAGGAGCATGCGGATACGGCGGACGACGGCGTAGGAGCCGTTCGCCATCCAGGCCGGCTCCCCCGCGGCGGGCACGAAGACGCGCCGGTCGAAGTCCGACTCGGACGGCTTCGGGTTGCGGGTGCCGTCGATCTGCCCCATCAGGTTGCGGGCCGTCATGGGCCGACCGGTCGCGCCGGGTGAGCGGTTGAAACCGTTCATCTGCCAGCGCACCCGGGCCGCGCTGCCCGCGTCCTTCTGGACGGCGCGCAGGGCGTGAAAGGC
This sequence comes from Streptomyces sp. 142MFCol3.1, assembly GCF_000424945.1. Lineage (NCBI taxonomy): Bacteria > Bacillati > Actinomycetota > Actinomycetes > Kitasatosporales > Streptomycetaceae > Streptomyces > Streptomyces sp. 142MFCol3.1. The sequence goes on along the minus strand of NZ_AUKV01000026.1, from coordinate 21,327 downwards.
GACCAGGGCGTCGTTCGCTCCGATCTGCACCCACAGGTCGCCGTTGCTGCGCGCCTTGTCGAGATGGTCGGAGGAGAAGTCGGGCAGCGGGTCGAGCGCCACCGGCCGCTGCTTCTCCAGGCCCGTACGCGCGAAGAAGCTGTGGCCGAAGCCGAAGGTGACCGTCAGGGAGGAAGGGCCGGCGTCGCGTGCGACGTCCGTGTCGTCCTGGGCGGCCGGCTCACCGGCCATCAGCCGCTGGGCGGTCGCCGACCAGCGGCGGAGCAGCGCGGCGGCCTCCTTGCGGCCCGCGCCCGCCGCCAGGTCGAAGGCGACGAGGTGACCGCGTGCCTGGAGGGCGGTCGTGATGCCCGGCTGATGTTTCCCGTGAAACATCACCACGTCCGAGCCGAGCGAGGTCAGCGGCGCGGCCGGCGCGCCCTTCTCGGCGCTCGGAGCGGCCGCGTATCCTGCGGCGCCCCCGGTCGCGCCCAGGGCGAGACCGGTGGCGCCGGCGGTGCCGAGCAGCCGGCGCCGCGAGAAGCCGCCCTTGGCGGCGGCCTCGGGCGAGGAGACGGCGTCGGGAGTGGACTGGTCGGGCATGGTGGGGTTCAGCCGATCTGCGCGTTCTTGTTCACGGTCGCCTGGTCGATGTCGGAGGTGCGCACGGTCACCGCGATCTTCCAGTCGCCCGCCATGGGGATCTGTACTCCGCTCGCCGACCAGTGTCCGGTGGCGATGCGGTCGGGGGTCACGGGCAGTGGGCCGATGTCCTTCGCGGCGAGGGTGAAGGCGACCTTCACCTCGGGGACGTCGAAGGCCTTGCCGTTGGGCCGCTCCACGAAGACGTGCATCTCGTTGCCGCCGACGCGGGCCGGGTCGAGGGTGAGCTCCACGGTGCCCTTGCCGTCCTCGCCGCCGGTGTCGAACGGGACCTTCAGGGACAGCGGGCCCGAGCGCTGGGACGCGGAAGCGGTGGCCTGCTGGGCTGCCTCTTCTGTACGCCCGGGCTCGGTGGAGGTCAGCACGGTCGTGACCGCGAGCAGGGCGACGGCGACACCCGCCTCCGCGAGCACCGAGCGGCGCAGACCCGAGCGGTGCGGATCGGCGTGGCGGAGACGCTTGTCGCGCGCGGTGGCCACGGCCGCCCGCTGCCGGGCGAGCTGCGCGGCACGCCGGGAGTCCGCCGGGACCGTCTCCCGGGTCTCCTCGCGCTGTCCGGCCACATCCTCGGCCGCGGAGCCTCGTTCCTTCGAGGCCGGCGCCTCGGACAGCCGGCCGGTCCAGCGGCGTGAGATCCATGCGATGCCGACGAGGACCGCCACCAGAGCGATCTTGACGAGCAGCAGTTGCCCGTACCTCGTGCCGGTGAACGCGGACCACGACCCGAGCTGGCGCCAGGACTGATAGATCCCGGTGGCGACCAGGGTGACGACGGCGCCGAACGCGAGGCGGGAGAAGCGGCGCACGGCCGCCGTCTCGATCGCGTCCTCGGCCGGAGCCCTGAACAGTGCCGTCAGCAGGGCCGACAGCCCGCCGAGCCACGCGGCGACGGCCAGCAGGTGCAGGACGTCGACGGGCATGGCGATACCGGGCTGAAGACCGGTCGAGGCGTGCTCGGCCATCGCCCAGGTCGCGGCCAGGCCCGCCGCGACGACGGTGCCGCCGATCGCGAAGCCGAAGGTGAGGTCCTTCTTCTCGGCGGCTCTGTCCGCGGCCTCGGCCGCCCGGGCGGCCGCCACGGTGACCTCGTCGTCGCCCCCGCTGGTCCCGTCAGTCCCGTCAGTCCCGTCGGCCGCGTCGGACGCCCGGGCCTCGGGCTCGTCCCGCTTGACGTACGCCCCGAAGAGCACCGCGACGAACAGCGCCGCGGCGGCGAGCAGCAGCAGCCGGGACACCAGGGCGGCGCCCGACTTGGTCTGGAGCACCTGACCCAGCAGGGTCAGGTCGAAGATGTCGCCGATCTTGCCGGAGCCGACGTACGAACCGCGCAGGAGCAGCAGCGCGAGCGTGGCGCCGGTGAGGGCGAGCCAGCCGGTGACGACGAGCCGCTGGACCGGCCGGACGCCGGCGCCGCGCTGCCAGCAGGTCAGCACGAAGGCGGCTCCGCCGGCCAGGAGGACGAAGCCCGCGTAGGAGACGTATCGCGCGATGCCGTAGAGCACGCCGACGGTTCCGCCGCCCGCGCCCTGGTCGGACAGGGCGACGGAGGTCTGCGAAGGCGCGCCGACGGAGAAGGTGAAGGCCCCGGAGACGGGGTGGCTGTCCTCGGACACCACCTGATAGGTGACCGTGAAGGTGCCGTCGGGCAGTCCCGAGTGCAGCTTCACGCCGTACGTGGTGCCGCTCAGGTTGGCCGCCCGGCCGGTGTCGACCCGCTTGCCCCTGGGGTCGAGCACGCGGAGAGAACCGTCGGACAGCGCGACCTTCTCGGAGAAGGTGAGCGACACCTGGGTGGGCGCCTGGTCGACCACCGACCCCTGCTTCGGGTCGCTCCCGGTCAGCGCGGCGTGCGCGGAGGCGGGCGCGGCCCCGGCCAGGAGCGCGCCGGCGACCGCGAGGAACAGCAGCAGGAGGGTCCGGAGACGGGGGGCGATGGTCTGGGTCAAGGTGGTCGCTCCCTCAGTGCCCGGTCTTCGGTGTGTACGTCGCTGACTTCACCGGCATGGATATCTTCACTGTGCCGGATTTGGCGAAGTGGAGTTCCACGGCCACCTTCTCGCCCTGCTCCGGCTTGCGGGTGAGCTTCTCGAACATGAGGTGGTTGCCGCCGCTCGCGAAGTTCAGCGTGCCTTTCGCGGGCACGGCGAACGACTTCTCCTCCTTCATCGCCCCGCCCTGGGTGGAGTGCAGCGTGACGTCGTCCGAGAGGCTGCTGGTGACCGAGGTCAGGGTGTCGGCGCCACCGGAGTTGCTGACGGTGAAGAAGCCGGCCGCCATGGTGGCCATGCTCGGGGCGGGCATGTAGGCGCCGGTGACCTTCAGCTCGGGCCTGCCCGCCGAGGAACCGCCGCCGTCCGAGCCGCAGCCCGCGAGTGGGGCCGCGGTGGCCACGAGGACCGCGCAGGCGGCGAGCGGACGCGAGGCCCGGCCGGGACGGCTCACGGGTTCTCCCCCTTGATGAGCTCGGGCAGGTCCTTGGTGTAGTCGTCGACGGTGGCGTCCTCGCCGTACAGCACATAGCCGCCGTCGGTCTTCGGCGAGAACGCGACGACCTGGGTGCCGTGCACGGAGACGAGCTTGCCGTTCTTGTCCTTCGACGTCGGCTCGATCGAGATGCCCAGGGTGCGCGCGCCGGCCTGGATCGTGGCGAAGTCGCCGGTGAGGCCGACGAAGCCGGAGTCGATGCCCTTGAGCCAGCTACCGAGGGCGGCGGGGGTGTCGCGGTCCGGGTCGGTGGTGACGAACACGACGCGGAGCTTGTCCTGTTCGGCCTTGGGCAGCTGCTTCTTGGCGACGGCCAGGTTGTTCATCGTCAGCGGGCAGACGTCGGGGCAGTGCGTGTAGCCGAAGTACACGAGCGTCGGCCGGCCCTTGGTCTGCGCGCGCAGGTCGTACTTCTTGCCGTGCGTGTCGGTGAGCACGAGGTCCGGCTTCTCGAACGGCTTGTCGAGGATCGTCGCCGCCTTGGCGGAGCCGGTCTCGGCGGACACGTCGGCGACGGGCTTGTTGCCGTCGTCGCCGCTGCCGCAGGCGGAGAGGGTCAGGGTGGCGGCGGCGAACAGGGCGGCCACGGCATACGTCTTCTTGCGCATAGAAAAATGTCCCAGATGTGTGCGCTCCGGCGCGCACCGGGGGTCGTACCGGGCCCGAAGCCCACGTCGTACGACGTCCCGGTGCGCACCGAAGGGATGAGCCTCGGTACCGCGCGCTGCCTCAGGCGGCGCGGCGGCGGCCGGCGAGCACGCCGTACGCCACGCCCGCCACGCCGACGACGATGCCGACGAGGCCGAGTACGCGCGCGGTGGTGTCGCTGCTGTCGGACGAGGCCTCGGTGGTCTTCTCGGACTCCGCCTTCGCGTCGGACGAGTGCGACGCGTCGGAGGCGTCCTCGGCGTCGGCGGAGCCGTGGTGGCCGCCCTCGGACGCGGCGGAGAGCGCGAGCACCGGGGCCGGGTTCTCGGGCTCCTCCTGGCCTTCCTGCTGCGGCTCGATCCAGCGCACGACCTCCTTGTCGGAGTACGTCTGGACGGCCTTGAAGACCAGTTCGTCGGTGTCCTCGGGCAGCGCGCCGACGGAGAGCGGGAACTTCTGGAAGAAGCCCGGCTCGATGCCCTTGCCGGTGGCGGTCCAGGTGACCTTGGTGACGGCCTCGTCGATCTTCTGGTCGTGCACGGTCAGCGGCTTGTCCAGCTTGGACTTGGTGATCTTCACGTCCCAGCCGTCCAGCTTCTGCGGCATGACCGAGGCGAGCGGGTGGTCGGTCGGGAAGCTGACCTCGAGCTTGGTGGTCGAGGCGTTGTCGCGCTCGTTGGGGACCTTGAAGTTCACGACCGCGTAGTCGCCCTTGGCGGCCGTGCCCTCGGGCTGAACGCTGACGTGCGCGAAGGCGGGGACCGACAGGGTGAGGACGGCCGAGGCGGCCACGGCAGCGGCGGCGGCGATACGGGAAGGCTTCATGGCAGGGGACACTCCGGTTTCAGTCCGTTGGCAAGGGGGTGCGCGTGCGCGACGGGCACGCGCGCGTGCCGCACGACGGCGTGGCCCCTTGGCGGAGTGACGCGTCGTGTCAGGCGGCGAGGACGAGTGCGGTGGAGGACGGCGGTCCGCGCCGGACGACGGTGTGCTGGAGTGTGCTCGCCTGCGGCTTCGGGGGCGCGAGCAGCGCGGTGCGCGGTGCGCGGACAGCGTCGGGCGCTCCCGGAAGACCCGCGCGCAGGGCGCGTACGAGCGCGAACGCGGAGCGCAGGGACCGTACGAATGCCGCCTCCGCGACCCCGTGGGCGGACAGACGCATGAGGCGCAGCAGCGCCAGGTCCCCGCGGCGCAGCACCCATCCCGCGGCGACGGCCGCGAGGACGTGGCCGAGCAGCATCGGCAGGGACGGCAGGACCGACATCGATGAGCCGGCCGTGGCCGCCATGGCGTCCGTCGGGTGGTGCATGGACGGGCTCATGCCGGTCGTCGTACCCGAGTCGATCCGCGCCTCGGCGAGGATCCGCTGGGCCTGTGCCGGACTGATCGCCGCCGCGGCCGTGCCGCACACGAGGCGCGCGGCCCGTTCGACGAGCGAGGCGTCGGACATCGGCATGCCCGCCATGGCGTCCGTGGACGTCGTGCCGGCGTGCTGGCCGAGTCCGAACAGCGTGTGCAGGGCGGTCTGTCCGGCCGCGAGGACCACGGCGATACCCGGGAGCGACCGCTCGCGTCCCGCCAGTGCGGCTGCGACCGCGAAGACCGCGAGGAAGCCGGCCCCGAGTGTCCACAGGGGGACCGAGGCGCAGGAGGCGAGACCATGACCGGCCGCGGCCAGCGCGACGCAGACCGCGGCGAACACCGCGGCCCTGAGCATCCGGAGGTCGAGTCCGGAGCGTGCCGAGCGCTTGTGGGGGGCAGTCATGGCGGGCTCATCATCCCACTCGCCCGGCTCGTCCCGTACGGCAGGTCCGCTAGGTGGTGTTCGACCGGTAGGTCACCGTGTGCGGTGTCTTGGGTGTACATACACCCATCCTCGGCACCCGCGCATCCACCGTATGGGCGGCATCACCTCGTGCAGGCGATTGCGTGCGGGTGCTTGCGGCAATACGTAACGGTATGTCGAGCCGCGGCCGGGAGGCTGGAGCATGAGCATCTGGTGGTCACTCCATCTGCGGCGCGAAGCTGCGAGCGTTCCGCTCGCGAGACGCCTGCTGCTCGGCACGATGGAGAGCGCGGGAGTCGACCCGGACATCTCGTACGACCTCTCCGTCGCCCTGACCGAGGCCTGTGCCAATGCCGTCGAGCACGGTGGCGGCACCGCGAACGGCCCCTCCTCCGAGGCCTACCGGGTGACGGCCTACCTGGACGGTGAGAGGTGCCGCATCGAAGTCGCCGACTCGGGCCCGGGTTTCCCCGGCGGCCGTGCCCGACCTCCGATCCGTCCGGCGCGCGGCGACAGCGAGCACGGGCGCGGGCTGTGCCTGATCCATGAACTCGCGGACCACGTCCAGATCGACAGCGGCCCCGGCAGGGGCGGCGCCGTCGTCAGCTTCGACAAGATCCTCAAGTGGAAGAAGGACCCCTCTTTGCTGACGGCGTAGCGCTGCTGCCGCGCAGCCGGATCACCTTCACCGATCCGGCGATCCACGCCCGCTCCGTCGGCGAACGGGAGCGCGGCGAGCGGGAGATCGCCGCGATCATCGCGGAGCGCAGCGGCCGGGACGCCTCGGACCTCGACGCGCGGTGCGCGGCGGCGGCCATCATCGCCCTGTTCACGACCCTTGCCCTGTTCGTGGACTCGCGGCCCGTGACCGTCAGGTCGTGACCGGGACACCGCGCCGGCCCGCGGCCTGGTCGGAGGGTGGGTCCGACGCCGGGTCCCGCGCGAGGCGGGAGCGGGCCGCGGGCCCCATCGCGTACGACGCCCCGGCGATCAGCGCGCCGAGCAGCAGCCATCCGGGCGTTCCCCAGCCCACCAGCAGGGCCGTCAGGACGAGCGGACCCATCGTGCGGGCCACCGTGACACCGGTGCCGAAGAAGCCCTGGTACTCGCCCATGCGGTCGGCCGGGGCGAGGTCGAAGGCCAGTTGCCAGGAGCCCGCCGACTGCTGCATCTCGGCGACGACCTGAAGGAGCGCACCCGCCACGAGGATCCCGGCCGCGACCCACGGGGAGGCCCCGGACGACAGGGCGAACACCGCGCAGGACGCCAGCATCACGAGGCTGGACCGGCGGATCGCGCGCACGGCGGCCGTGACACCCGTGACGCCCTGAGCCATCCGTACCTGGAAGACCATCACCGCGCCCGTGTTGAGCAGGAACAGCGCGGAGACCAGCCAGGCGGGCGCCTCGGTGCGCTCGGTGATCCACAGCGGGACGCCGAGGCTGAGCAGCGGCATCCGCAGCAGCAGCACGGTGTTGAGGAACGTCACCAGCACGTAGGGGCGGTCGCGCAGGACACCGAGCCCGTGACCGCGCCGCACGGTCACCGGCCGCACCGGCGGCAGGCGCAGCAACAGCCCGGCGCACAGCAGGAAGCTCGTCGCGTCCAGCGCGAACACCCCGGAGTAGGCGGTCCGCGTCCCGGCGTGCAGCGCGAGTCCGCCGAGGCCCGCGCCCACCGCCAGACCGGCGTTCAGCGTGGACTGCAGGTGCGCGAGCAGTCCGGTGCGCCGCCCGGCCGGCACCAGTCCCGCGAGCAGCGCCTGCCGGGCCGCCGCGAGCCCCGACTGCGCGGACGCGTACGCGCACGCCGCGAGGACGAAGGGGACGAAGCCGCGGACGACCAGGAAGGACGCCACCGCCGTCGCCGTCGCCAGGGCCAGCAGAGCCGCCGTGCCGCGCGGCCCGCGCCGGTCGGCGAGCCGGCCGAGCGGCACGCCCACCAGTGAACCGACGGCCCAGGCGACGGTCAGTCCCAGACCCACGTGCTCGGGCGCGAGACCGACGACGTGCGTGAAGTAGAGGGCGGAGGTCACGTAATAGGCGCCGTCGCCCACGGAGTTGGCCAGCTGGGCGAGGGCGAGCACGCGCTGCGGGCCCACGGGCGGAAGGAGACGGTGCGACGTCGCGTGCGCCGCGGCTGCATGGTTCGTCATGCCACCGACGCTACGGACGTATTGGCTCCACGGGCAGCTCCAATCAGCACGCCTCCAGTTGGCCCAATTTGACGCCCCGCCACCGGCAAGGCCCACGCCGGAGGCCTCTGCCGCCGGGGCGGACGAGCCCGCAGCCGACGACCGGCAAGGCTCACGCGGGCGGCGTCCGCCACCGGTGGGGCCGGCTCGCGGGCCACCACCACGGGCACGGCCCACGCCGGCGGCGTCTGCCACCGGTGGGGTCGGCCCGCCGCCCACCACGGGCACGCCCACGCGCGGGCCGCTGCCGGCCGGGGCGGACCGATCCGCACCGGTGGGCCCTCAGCCCGCCCTCCGCACCGCGTCCAGCACCCGCCCCAGCGCCTCCAGGGCCTCCGGATACGCGCGTTCCCGGGGTGTCCCGTACCCGACGACGAGTCCCTGCGGGCGGTCCGCGTCCGGTGCGTGCCAGTGATCTCCCAGGCGGCCGATCGAGAGTCCCTCCCGTTCGGCGCGCTCCAGCACCTCCGACTCGTCGTCCACCTCCACCAGGGCATGCAGCCCCGCGGCGATCCCCCGGACGCTCCTGCGCGTCCCCAGCCGGTGGAGCAGCTGGTCCCTGCGGCGCCGGTAGCGCAGCCGGCACGCGCGCACATGACGGTCGTACGCGTGGCTGTCGATCATCTCGGCGAGCGCCAACTGGCCGATGGACTCGGTGTGGTGGTCGCTGTGCAGCTTGATGTCGGCGACCGCGTCGACGAGGTGCGGCGGCAGCACCATCCAGCCGAGCCGCAGCGCGGGCCCGAGCGTCTTGGAGGCCGTGCCCAGGTAGACGACCTGGCCGGGTGCCATCCCCTGGAGCGCGCCGACCGGCTGCCGGTCGTAGCGGAACTCCCCGTCGTAGTCGTCCTCGACGATCAGCCCGTCACGCGCGCGGGCCCAGTCGGTGAGGGCGCGCCGCCGCTCCGGGTGCAGGGTGACGCCCGTCGGGTACTGGTGGGCGGGCGTGACGACGACCGCGTCCGCCTCCGCTGCGGCGTCCGCACGGGCGCCATGTTCGTCGACCGGCAGCGGCACGACGGTTCCGCCGCTTTTGCGCACCACCTCGCGGTGGAACGCCAGGCCGGGGTCCTCCATGGCCACCGTGCCGCCGTCCAGCACACGGGTGAGGAGCGCCAGACCCTGCACGTAGCCCGACGTGATGACGATCCGTTCGGGCGGCGCGATCACTCCCCGTGCCCGCCCCAGGTAACCCGACAGCGCGGTCCGCAACTCGATACGTCCGCGCGGGTCCCCGTAGTCGTACGCCAGGGACGGTGCCGTCGCGATCGCGCGGCGCAGCGCCCGCAGCCATGCCGCCGCCGGGAAGGTGCCGACGTCCGGGCTGCCCGGCCGCAGGTCGAAACGGGGTGCACGCGCGTGTGGTGCCCGCACGGCCGCCGCCGCGCCGTCCGTGGGCAGCGGTGCCACCTCGGTGCCGGAACCCTGCCGGGCCGTCAGATAGCCCTCCGCGACCAACTGGTCGTACGCCGCTTTCGCCGTGCCGCGGGAGATGCCCAGTTCGGCCGCGAGCCGGCGGGTCGCCGGCAGCCGTGTGCCGGGCGAGAGCCGTCCCTCGCGCACGGCGTCCCGCAGGGCCCGTTCGAGCCCGGCCCTGCGCCCCGCCCCGGCGTCCGGCTCCAGATGCAGGTCCACCCCGACACCGGACCAGAAGTCGTCCACGAAAAGCCGCCCCCCTAGGCACACCGGAAAGCCCGGGAGCGCCGAAGTCCCCCGGGCACGCCGATGGCCGGGTACCCAGGAGGGCACCCGGCCATCAGTCTCGTCATCAGCCCTCGCGGGGCACTATGTCAGCCCTTCAGGGACGCCATCCAGGCCTCGACCTCGTCCGAGCGGCGCGGCAGGCCCGCGGACAGGTTCCGGTTGCCGTCCTCGGTGACGAGGATGTCGTCCTCGATGCGCACGCCGATGCCGCGGTACTCCTCCGGGACGGTCAGGTCGTCCGCCTGGAAGTACAGGCCGGGCTCGACGGTCAGGCACATGCCCGGTTCCAGCGTGCCCTCGACGTACGTCTCGGTCCGCGCGGCCGCGCAGTCGTGCACGTCCATGCCGAGCATGTGGCCGGTGCCGTGCAGGGTCCAGCGGCGCTGCAGGCCCAGCTCCAGGACGCGCTCCACGGGGCCCTCGACCAGACCCCACTCGACGAGCTTCTCGGCGAGCACGCGCTGCGCGGCGTCGTGGAAGTCCCGGTACTTGGCGCCCGGCTTCACGGCCGCGATACCGGCCTCCTGGGCCTCGTACACGGCGTCGTAGATCTTCTTCTGGAGCTCCGTGTACGTGCCGTTGATCGGCAACGTGCGCGTCACGTCGGCGGTGTAGAGCGTGTGGGTCTCGACACCCGCGTCCAGCAGGAGCAGGTCGCCGGAGCGGACCGGGCCGTCGTTGCGCACCCAGTGCAGCGTGCAGGCGTGCGGGCCCGCGGCGCAGATCGAGCCGTAGCCGATGTCGTTGCCCTCGACGCGTGCGCGCAGGAAGAACGTGCCCTCGATGTAGCGCTCGCTGGTCGCCTCGGCCTTGTCCAGGACCCGGACGACGTCCTCGAAGCCGCGCGCGGTCGAGTCGACGGCCTTCTGCAGCTCGCCGACCTCGAAGTCGTCCTTGAGGAGCCGCGCCTCGGAGAGGAAGACCCGCAGCTCCTCGTCGCGCTCCGCGGTGACCTTGTCGGTCAGGGCGGACTCGATGCCGGCGTCGTAGCCGCGCACGACACGGACCGGGCCGGTGGCTTCGCGCAGCGCGGCGGTCAGCTCGCGCACGTCCGAGGCCGGGATGCCGTACAGCGCCTCGGACTCGGTGAGGGAGTGGCGGCGGCCTACCCACAGCTCACCCTGGCCGGACAGCCAGAACTCGCCGTTCTCGCGGTCGGAGCGCGGCAGCAGGTAGATCGTCGCCTTGTGGCCGCCGGACACCGGCTCCAGGACGAGGACGCCGTCCTCGGTCAGGTTGCCGGTCAGGTACGCGTACTCGACCGAGGCGCGGAAGGGGTACTCGGTGTCGTTCGAGCGGGTCTTCAGATTGCCCGCGGGGATCACCAGACGCTCGCCCGGGAAGCGCGCGGAGAGCGCGGCGCGGCGGGCGGCCGTGTGCTCGGCCTGGGCGATGGGCTTCAGGCCGCGCAGCTCGGTGTCGGCCCAGCCCGACTTCATGCTCTCGGCGAGCTCGTCGGACACGCCCGGGTACAGGCCGTTCTTGCGCTGCTTGATCGGCTCCTCTTCGCCCGCTTCGTCAGCGGCATCGTCAAGCACGGCTTCCGGGGTCTCCGGGGTGAGCGCCTCCGACACGGTCTGCCTCCTAGATACGACATTGGACCTCCCCCATCGTACGGTCGTACTGAAGGGGGCCCAGGGCCGGAGGACCTGTTACGTACGGCTCACCGTGAACGGCGGCCGCGGGCACTGCGGGCCGGCCGCGGGGGTCGGTCGCCCGGCACGGCGGCGCTCGGGGCGCTCACTCGAAGCGCGCCGCGAGAAGGACGACGTCCTCCTTGCTGTCGGCCTCGTCGAGTCCGTCCGGCAGCACCGTGCGCAGGACGTGGTCGGCGACGGCGCCGGGGTCGTCGCGGACCGCCCGGGGCACGCTCGCCGCCGCCGCGTGCAGCCGGGTGAAGGCCCGGTCCATGGGGTCGCCGGTGCGGTGCAGCAGGCCGTCGGTGTACAGCAGCACGGTCTCGCCCGGCTCCGTGGTCAGCTCGACGCTCGGCGCCTCCCAGCACGCGAGCATGCCGAGGGGGGCCGACAGGGAGGTCTCCACGAACTCCGTGCGCCGGGGCCCGACCACCAGGGGCGGGCTGTGTCCGGCTCCCGCCAGCGTGAGCTTGCGCAGCGCGGGCTCGCAGTAGGCGAACAGCGCGGTCGCGGAGCGGGCGGGCTCGGTCAGCCGCAGCAGCAGCTCGAGGTCGGACAGGACCGCGACGGGGTCCTCGCCCTCCATGACGGCGTACGCCCTCAGGGACGCCCTCAGACGGCCCATCGCGGCGACCGCGCTGGGCCCGCACCCGGTGACGGAGCCGACCGCGAGGCCGAGCGCGGCGTCGGGCAGCGGCAGCGCGTCGTACCAGTCGCCGCCGCCGCGCGCACTCGTGCGGTGCCGTGCGGCGAGCCGGACGCCGGAGACGCGGGGGAGCCGCGGGGGCAGCAGTTCCTCGGAGATCGTTGTCATGCACGCGCGCGTGCGCTCCAGTTCCACCAGGCGGGCCAGGTGCTCGGTGGCGTAGCGGGCGTAGAGGCCGACGAGGTGGCGCTGGCGCTCGACCGGTTCGGCGGGTTCGTCGTAGAGCCAGACGGCGGCGCCCAGCCGGCCCGCCGCGCCGGTGGACAGGGGGAGTGCGTAACTCGCGGCGTAGCCGAGCCGGGCGGCCACCTCGCGGTGGCGGGGGTCGAGCCCGTCCTCGGAGAAGAGGTCCGGCTGGGCGATCTCGCCCTCCCCACCGGGAAGTCCGTCCAGGATCTTCCCGTACGACATGGCCCTGCGCGGGACGGTCTCGATATGGCCGAGATCCGCGCGGGCCAGCCCCAGGCCGATCGTCGTGTCGGGCCCGAGACCGTCGCCCGGCTCCAGGACGAGGAGACCGCGGCGGGCGCCCACGAGAGCGGCTCCGGCGCGCAGCGTCTCCTGCAGGGCGTCGTCTAGTGCCGAGGTGCGCGCCAGACGCTCGGTGAGCTCGTGGAGCGTGGTGAGATCCGAGACCCAGCCCGCCAGACGATCTTGGAGAAGGGCACCGGGACCGATGGGGGAAGTGGCCGAAGGGGCACCCGGGGGGGCAGGCGTCGGCGCGACAGTGTGTGCGGGCGAAGGAACCGTTGAATCGATTCCGGCCACTTTCGGAATGTGAGGGGCGTTCATGGCGTCCGGCCTTCCGACCGGTGCGTATTGCTCAATAGCATCGCAAACCCCCATGTCGTTCTGCGCCGCTAGCGGTGTCTCCACATGTACACGCACTCGTGAGGGGATGTCCAGCATTGTCCTGCTGGGATTCCTGGTGTCCGTGAGACTGTCGGTAACCCTTGCGGGAAAGCAAAGTTGGCTTAAAACTGACTCGGGCAACGGCTTATTGAGGTCGACTGGCCTCGTTCGACGGAGCGTCACAGCGGTCGTGATGGGTACGTACTCGGTGAAGGCCAGGGGTGGTTGAGATCCGCCCGGAACCTGGCGACGGACCCGGGCGTCTTAGCCACCGACGACCGTGCCCCATCCTCCCGTGGCGGAGGCGGCAAGAAATACACGGGACGGCAAATCGCCAGGCGCCGCCACCCCACGCCATGCCCATGCTTTTGATAGACGCAGTATGGACGCGGACGCAGCCAAACGCTCGGCCCATAGGGGTTCCCCTTGTCTCCAGCAGGGGTGTGATGCGCCAGTAGGTACGCACAGTGAAGAGATCGACACATGGTGTGATGTGGTCCACGGTGTTGCCAGGCGTGCAACGGAAAGGAACGAGCGCTCATGCGCGAGATCCTCGGAAGGCGACGCAGGCTCCTGTCCAGGCGGAACAACGGGAGGCCTGAGATGCTCAGCGCGGCCCTGACCTTCGCGACCGAATGGCAGTGGCCCGTACTCCCGGGAGTGGCGGCGGACCCGCAGGGGCGCGCCCGCTGCGCGTGCCCCGACCCGGAGTGCACGGTGCCCGGTGCCCACCCCTTCGACCCCGGCCTTCTCGCGGCCACCACCGACGAACGCATGGTGCGCTGGTGGTGGACCAACCGACCGTCGGCACCTGTCGTGCTGGCCACCGGCGGCAAGGCCCCCTGCGCGGTGAGCCTGCCGGCTCTCGCGGCGGCCCGCGCCCTCGACGCCCTCGACCGCGGGGGCATGCGCCTCGGCCCGGTCGTCGCGTCCCCGACGCGCTGGTCGATCCTCGTCGCGCCCTACTCCATGGAGCAGCTCGGCGAGCTCCTCTACGCGAAGGACTTCGTCCCCGGTTCCCTGCGCTTCCACGGCGAGGGCGGCTATCTCGCACTGCCGCCGTCCGAGACGGGCCAGGGCCAGATCCGCTGGGAGCGTGCCCCGCTGCCCGGCTCCGCCGCCCCCTGGGTGCCCGACGTGGAGGCCGTCGTGGACGCCGTCGTGGAGGCCCTCACTCGTACGGGTGTGAGCGCGCCCGAGTTGTAGGAGCGCCCGGCGCGCGGTCGACCGCGCGCCCACCCGCGCTCGTTATCTTCCCCTTCATGAACCTTCGCCTGCTCGCACTCGCGGGCGTAGTGGCGTTCACGGTGGCCCTTCCGCTCGCCGTGGCATCCGCGGGGCCCGTCGCGGACGCCGGAGACCCCGGCCCCGACGGCGCCGCGGCCGCAGGGGCCCCGGGGCGCGACGACAAGGGGACGGCGGCTCCCGTCCCCACCCGGTCGCCCCGGCTGCTGGGACTCGGCCTCGCCACGGCCGCCCGGTGCGGTCCCGAACTCTCCTCCCCCGACGGCATCGAGGCGCAGACATGTGTCCTCACGCAGGGTGAGGACACATGGGCACGCACGTACTACCGCAACGCGACCGGCGACGAGCTGAGCTCCGTGCTGACGTTGATGGGGCCCGGCGGGCGCACCGTGCAGATGATCTGCGCGGTGGGCGCGGAGGACGATCCCGGGGTCTGTGAGACCCCCAGGGAACGCACCGACGGCGACGTGGGGGGCTATTCGGCGGTCGCGGAGTTCGCGGAACGCAGCGCGGCCGGAGGGCCGCTGCTGCTGCGTTCTGGGAGCAACTCGGGGCCATAGCAAGGCGGTTGATGCCGCGCTCGGTTGCGGACATGGAAAGACCCGGTTGCTGGCGACGGGGGATGCACCAGCAACCGGGCTACTCGAACGGTAACAAGAGATCGGCGGTTCGCAAATTCGATCTCGGCTATTCGGACACGGATTTACCTGTCACAACGGGGAGTTGTGACAGGAGTCACCCGTTCTGTGGGGCTCTGCCCAGCTGACCGGTCGGTCAGTTCGACTTTCGGTGGGTCAGCTGAGTGTGACCTGTCGGTTCGTGAGCCCGCCGCGCGCCCTGCGCTCCTCCGCGGTGAGCGGTGCGTCGATGGCCAGGGCGGTGGCGAGGCGCTCGGCGAACTCGGCCGCGGGCTTCTCGATGTCGTCCGCCGTGACGCTCGTCGGCAGGTCCCAGACCGGCACCGTGAGCCCGTGGGCACGGAAGGAACCGACCAGACGGGTGCCCTCGCCGAGGTTCGAGCGGCCGGCCGCGTGCAGCCGGGCCAGTGCGTCCAGAAGCTGCTCCTCCGGGTGCGGCATGACCCAGCGGAGGTGGTTCTTGTCGGGGGTCTCGCACCAGTAGGCGGCGTCGACCCCGGCGAGCTTCACGGTCGGGATGGCGGCGGCGTTGGCCCGCTCAAGGGAGGCGGTCACGTCCGCCGTCGCGTTCTCCGCGTCCGGAACCCAGAATTCGAAGCCGCTGTGCACAACTGGCTCGAACGCGCCTTCGGGGTCGAGCAGGTCCTGGAGCCGCGGGCCGTCGGCGGGGGCGCGCCGGCCCTCGACCGGGGTGCCCGGCTTCGCGGTGAGCGCGCGCTGGAGGGTGTCGGCGAGGTCGCGGCTGATGTCGCCGGACGCCGTGTCGTTCTGCAGGCCCAGGAGCACCGAGCCGTCCTCGCGGCGCAGTGCGGGCCAGGCCATCGGCAGGACCGTGGCGAGCGTGACCGACGGGACGCCCTCCGGCAGGCTCTCCTTGAGGTTCAGCTCGACCGTCGCGGCGGGCACCAGCTCGCGCAGTGCGACCCAGTCGCACTCGCCGGGCAGGCCCTCGAAGGGGCGCTGCACCAGCTCGGTCACGGCGTGCGCGGCGGCCCGGCCGTGGCAGGCCTTGTAGCGGCGGCCGCTGCCGCAGGGGCAGGGCTCGCGAGCGCCCACAACCGGGACGTGCCCATCGGCGCCTGCGGCGCGGGCCCCGGCTTTCGAGGTGGGCTGCTTGGCCTTGGTGTGGGGTCGCTTCTTGGCCATCGTGGGTGTCTCCCGATCACGGCTCGTCTCGTACGGGCGCGAGCCTAGCCGTTCCTACGTGGGCTGACGGGACCCTGTGGACAACGCACCGGGTCGTCCCGGAGCCGGTGATTCGGCCCGCGTGCGCCACTACCGGCACGACCCGCTCCGTCCTCTCCCCGCCCGGCGGTGTCGCCGGGTCGGCGTGTCCCTGTCGGTGACTCCGAAGACGTGATCCCCGAGGGTGTGCCTCCGGGGGACGCCCACGGCGTGCGTCCGACGGCGACCCCCGGGGAGCGAGACTTCGAGAACGTGTCGCCGCGGCGGCCGGGAACGTGTCCCCGGCGGCGACCCAGGGCGTGTGTCCCCGAAGGCGTGCCCGATGAGCGTGCTCCCGCCGGCGCGGTCCCGGCGGCCCGCTTCCCGGGCGCCGCGGCGTGTCGGTGTCCTCAGCCCAGTTCGTCGAAGACGTCCGCGAAGTCCAGCTCCGGTATCCCCGCCGACACGTTCGGTGACGCGACGCGCGTAGCGAAATCATCATGCCTGCGCGCGGATTCCACGTTGTCCTGGACGACCACCCACACCGTGACCTCGCCGCGGACGTCGTCGCGCACGCCCCAGTCCTTGGCCAGTGCCGAGACGATGTTCAGCCCGCGGCCGCCGCGCGCGGTGACCGAGGGCGTGGCCGGGACGGGCCGGGTCGGGCCACCGCCGTCCGTCACCTCGACCACGAGCTGTCCGGACGTATCGACGCGCCACGCCGCTCGGACGTCGCCGTCACCTCTCAGGGCGTCGCTCAGCGGCCTGCCGTGCCGGCAGGCATTGCTGAGCAGTTCGGAAAGGATCAGTACGGCATCGTCGATGACCGAGTCCGCCACGCCACCGGTACGCAACTGATCACGCATCCGGTGTCTTGCTTCCCCCACGCCTGCAGGACCATGGGGTACGGCCATGCTCGACGACGTGGGCACCTCCTGTGCCACCACCAACGCCACCCCCGAGACCTCCTTCGCCCCACGCCACGTTGTGGATGCCCCTTTGAACTGGACCGGAAACCGGCCAATCAACGTCTACTGACGCACTCGTAACGATCGAATACGGAGCGAACGCGCCGGTGCACTCCCCGTAATCGCATGACTGGATTCCGGCGGTGGAGCCCGCGGTCCGTGGAGGCCCCCGCCTGGGTGAACGGGGCGGGATCAGCGGCCCAACTGGCGCAGGACGGCACGCGGTCGGTTGGTGATGATGGCGTCGACGCCCAGCTCAACGCAGAGATCGACGTCCTCGGGCTCGTTCACCGTCCAGACGTGCACCTGGTGTCCGGCTCGTTTCAGCCGTTCGATGTAACCGGGGTGACTGCGTACGATCCGCATCGAGGGCCCCGCGATCCGGACACCGGCGGGCAGTCGTCCGTCGCGCAGGCGCGGGGAGATGAACTGCAGCAGATAGACCGTGGGCAGGTTCGGCGAGGCGGCCCGGACGCGGTGCAGCGAGCGTGCGGAGAAGCTCATGACGCGTACAGGTGACTGGGCGGGGGTCTCGGGTGCGTCCAAGCCGAAACGCTTCAGCAGGACCAGCAGCCGCTCCTCGACCTGGCCGGCCCAGCGGGTCGGGTGCTTCGTCTCGATGGCCAGCTCGACGCGGTGGCTCGCGTCGGCGACGAGTTCGAGCAGCCGCTCGAGGCTGAGGACGGAGGTGTCCTCCGGGTCCCCGGGACCGTACTCCCAGTCGGGGGCCTCGTCGCGGTTCTTCCAGGAGCCGAAGTCCAGGGCGGCGAGGTCGGCGAGCTCCAGGGCCGAGACCGCTCCGCGGCCGTTGGACGTACGGTTGATCCGGCGGTCGTGCACGCAGACGAGATGGCCGTCGGCGGTCAGGCGCACATCGCACTCAAGGGCGTCCGCACCGTCCTCGATCGCCTTCCTGTACGCGGCCAGCGTGTGCTCGGGAGCGTCTTCGGAGGCTCCGCGGTGGGCGACGACCTGGATGGGGTGCTGTCGTGCGAGGGTCACCGCGTCATGGTGCCACCGTCGTGCGGCAGGCGTGAGGCCGAGGAGGCAGGGATCCGCCCGTTTCGCCAGACTGGTCCGATATAAAGGATGGTCGCGGACCCACAGCCACCGCTTATGGTGCTCTGACGGCCGGTGGGAAAAGCTGACGTCGTACAAAAGCGCATGCACAGCTGAATCGCGCCGGACCGTCGAGAAGCGTGAGTGAGCGTGACCGAGTGCGACCGAGAACAACAGCCGTGGATCTAGGAGTAGAGCTGTGAGCACCGAGAACGAGGGCACCGCAGTACCCCCGGCCCCGTCCGCACCTCCCGTGCCGGTGGAAACTCCCGCTGCCTCCGCGCAGGCCACTGCGCCCGAGGGGGGCGCACCGACGGCGCCGATCCCGGTGGTGCCTCCGAGCGCCCCCGGCGCGCCGGAGCGGGCGCCGGCGCCCGCGCAGCAGCCGGCGTACGCGCACGCCGGAGTCGGGCACGGCGCGGCCCCGCACGGGCAGGGCGCCGGAGTCCCCGGATCCGCCGCCGAGGCGGGCTGGCCGCCTCCGCCGCCGCCCACCCCGTCGTACGCGGACGGTGGCGGCTCGGGCCACGGCGGCTGGGGCTCCTCCTACCAGCAGCCCGCACCGAAGCCGAAGAACGGGCGCGGTGGCATGGTCGCCGCCCTCCTGGTGGCCGCCCTGGTCGCCGGCGGCGTCGGTGGCGGTATCGGCTACTCGCTCGCGAAGAACAACGACGACCCCACCGACTCGACGACGGTCTCCGCCCCGAGCAGCAGCGGTGACGTCAAGCGCGCCTCGGGGACCGTCGCGGGCGTGGCGGCCAAGGCGCTGCCGAGCACCGTGACGATAGAGGCGCAGAGCTCGAGCGGCGAGGGCGGCACCGGCACCGGCTTCGTCTTCGACACCCAGGGCCACATCCTCACCAACAACCACGTGGTCGCGGACGCGGTCGACGGCGGCAAGCTCACCGCGACCTTCCCCGACGGCAAGAAGTACAACGCCGAGGTCGTCGGCCACGCACAGGGCTACGACGTCGCGGTGATCAAGCTGAAGAACGCGCCGTCGGACCTGAAGCCGCTCGCCCTCGGCAACTCCGACAAGGTGGCCGTCGGCGACTCCACGATCGCGATCGGCGCGCCCTTCGGCCTGTCGAACACGGTGACCACCGGAATCATCAGTGCCAAGGACCGCCCGGTGGCGTCCAGCGACGGCAGCTCCGGCAGCAAGGCCTCCTACATGAGCGCCCTGCAGACGGACGCCTCGATCAACCCGGGTAACTCCGGCGGCCCGCTCCTGGACGCGCAGGGCGCGGTCATCGGCATCAACTCGGCGATCCAGTCGAGCAGCGGAGGCGGCCTCGGCGGCAGCAGCCAGTCCGGCTCCATCGGACTGGGCTTCGCGATCCCGATCAACCAGGCGAAGAACGTCGCGCAGCAGTTGATCAAGACCGGCGAGCCGGTCTACCCGGTGATCGGTGCTTCGGTCTCCCTGGAAGAGGGCACCGGCGGCGCGAAGATCACCGAGCAGGGTGCGAGCGGCTCCGACGCGGTCACCTCCGACGGCCCCGCCGACAAGGCCGGTCTCAAGCCCGGCGACGTCATCACCAAGCTCGACGACCACGTGATCGACAGCGGACCGACCCTGATCGGCGAGATCTGGACGCACCGCCCCGGCGACACGGTCAAGCTCACCTACACCCGGGACGGAAAGACCCACACCGTCGACGTCACCCTGGGGCAGCGCGAGGGCGACAGCTGAGCGGTTAGTCCTGTCCCCGCGCCGTCGACGATCGTGGACGGCGTGGGGTGGGTTGCCCGAGCGGCCTAGGGGAACGGTCTCGAAAGACGTGAGGACGCGACAGCGTCTCCGTGACTTCGAATCCCACCGTCCTCACAGGTCAGCAGACGTACAGGTCAGAAGGGGTGTCTCTCATGAGAGACACCCCTTCTGCGTGCAGGTTGTCTCACCTTGATGTTGGGCTGTCACACCCGTGGATCAGTGCGTGTGGACCACGTGTGGACCGGATTCATGCCGACGCCCGACAGCTCATCGGGTGCACCCTTGGCCGGCCGGCGCAGGCGCTCGCGGGCCAGACAGCAGCGATCTGCACGGGACGGAAGTCAGGCCGACGCGTCGTCTTCACCGTGCCGGCGCGTCCAGTGCGGATGTAGCTCACTGACGCGCTCGTGGCACTGGCGGAGGATGCGAGATTCGAACTCGTGAGGGGTTGTCTCCAACACGCTTTCCCAGTCTGTTGGTGACGACCCCGCGCGATGCCGGACCGTCTCCACCTGGTGCAGCCATCTGATCTGCAGCTCTATCTGGATCGGTCGGTGGCGGTCATGCCAGTCACTTCGCGGACCTGGAGGGGCGCTGCCGGACGGGGGCGGTGGCTGCGGTTGCGGTACTGCGTTGCTGTACCACCCCGGCCAGGGCCAGGGCCAGGGCCAGGGCCAGGGGCGACGGCGTGATTGTGCTCGGCATCCTGCTGCGTCGATGGCCCGGTAGATCCGTGGGCATCCGCCGGTAGGGCGAACGTCACGCCGTCGCATCACCTTTGACGTCAAAGAACACTACTTGCGTTGATATAGCTAATTTCTGCAGTTAAGTGACGATGCATCACGATTCTGCGACATTTCGTCGTGAGTGCAGCGGCCCGTGGCCTGACCAGAGCTCACCTCAGTCGCCAGGAAGCGTGGTGACTGAGGTCAACGGTGACAAGGAAGGACCCGTCCATGGCAGTGGATGCCATCCCCTCCGCCCCTCCCGACAGGCGGCGAACACTGAGATTCAGAGCAACTGTCGTCATGGTGCCCGCGACCGCGCTGCTACTGACGATGACTCTGATCTCGAACCTTGCGCGTGCAGCCGAGGCCCCCGTGGGATTGGGAAGCGCCACGAGTTACGCGGTCCTGGCCGGTACAACGGTCACCAATACGATCACCCCCACGGTAGTCAACGGCGACCTGGGAGTCAGCCCCGGGAACTCGGTGACGGGCTTTCCGCCCGGAATCGTCAACGGAGTGCAGCATGTCGCCGATGCCGCCGCCGGTCAGGCTCAGTCCGACCTGACCACCGCCTACAATGACGCGACCAGCAGAGCATCCACAGTCACCCTGACCTCCCCGGGAGACATCGGCGGACTCACACTGACGCCCGGCGTCTACAGCGCCTCGTCGTCGCTGAATCTCACCGGGACTGTCACTCTGGACGCCCAGGGCGACCCCAACGCCGTCTTCATCTTCAAGATCGCCTCCACTCTGATCACGGCTCCATCGAGCAACGTCCTGCTGGTCAACGGAGCGCAGGCCTGCAACGTGTTCTGGCAGGTAGGGAGCTCGGCCACCCTCGACACCAATTCATTCTTCAAGGGCAACATCCTGGCCCTGCAGTCCATCACGGTGAACACCAACGCGGCGATCGAGGGCCGGGCGCTGGCGCGTAATGGTGCGGTCACGCTGGACAACAACGTCATCACGAGGGCGGTTTGCATGACAGGCCCGGCCGGGCCTCCCGGTCCGACCGGACCCGCCGGGCCCTCTGGGCCTCCCGGACCGACCGGATCCACCGGCCCCTCTGGGCCTGCCGGTCCGACCGGACCTGCCGGGCCCGCCGGCCCCTCTGGGCCTGCCGGTCCGACCGGACCCGCCGGGCCCTCTGGG
>NZ_AUKV01000025.1:0-125439 GCF_000424945.1 Streptomyces sp. 142MFCol3.1 | reverse complement strand
ACCTCGGCGGGTCCGGTCCAGCCCTTCGGGGTGCGCAGTACGATCACCGGCCAGTGGACACGCTCGGCGACGCCGTCCTCTCGGGCCGACCGCTGCATCACGGCAATGCGGTCCAGCGCCTTGTCGAGGGCGGCGGCCATGTCCCGGTGCACCTGGGTGGGGTCGTCGCCGGTGACGTGGAGGGGCTCGTGACCGTATCCGCGCAGCAGCGCGTCGAGTTCGGCCTCCGGGATGCGGGCCAGGACCGTCGGGTTGGCGATCTTGTAGCCGTTGAGGTGGAGGATCGGCAGGACGGCGCCGTCGTGCACCGGGTCGAGGAACTTGTTGGAGTGCCAGGAGGCGGCCAGTGGCCCGGTCTCCGCCTCGCCGTCGCCGATCACACAGGCCACCAGCAGGTCCGGGTTGTCGAAGGCTGCTCCGTAGGCGTGCGAGAGCGAATAGCCGAGTTCGCCGCCCTCATGGATGGACCCCGGGGTCTCCGGGGCGACGTGGCTGGGCACGCCGCCCGGGAAGGAGAACTGCCGGAAGAGCCGCTCCATCCCCTGCGCGTCCCGCGACACGTCGGGGTAGGTCTCGCTGTAGCTGCCCTCCAGCCACGCGTTGGCGAGCACGGAGGGGCCGCCGTGCCCGGGGCCCCACACGCACAACGCGTCGAGGTCTCGGGCCTTGATCACGCGGTTGAGGTGGGTGTACACGAGGTTCAGCCCCGGTGAGGTTCCCCAGTGGCCGAGCAGCCGCGGCTTGATGTGCTCCGGCTTCAGGGGCTCGGTGAGCAGCGGGTTGGCCATCAGGTAGATCTGTCCGGCGGCCAGGTAGTTGGCGGCGCGCCAGTGGGCATGCAGACTGCGCAGTTCCTCGTCGGAAGGCGTGGTGGCGTCGAGGTGTTCGACCTTGGGCATGAGTGACTCCGGAAGTCATGGACGGGGACGTCGAGTTGGGGAGCGGCTAGGCGACGGCGGCTCTGCCGCGCACGAGCCGCGAGCGTGAACTACTGGGCTCGCCGAGTGATCTGCCGGCCTACGCTCCCGACCGCGCGGCGAGCCTTTGAGCTGCCGCCCTCGGGATCACGCCGGTTCGGGCACGATGACGACAGGGCAGGCGGAGTGGTGCAGCACGCCATGGGCCACGCGGCCCATCTGGAGCCCGAAGTGCCTCGGGCGACGCCGGGCTCCGATGACGACGAGGTCGGCGTTCTCCGAGGCGTCCACGAGAATGGTGCGGGCGTGGCCCTCGGCCGTGCGGCGGTGTACCTCTACATCGGCGGGGGCCTCCTGGAGCGCCTCCGTCAGCGCGTCCACCGCGTGCTGTTCGTGCAGCCGGGCAGGTTCCCCGGCCATCAGCGGATGGTCAGTGGACTCGTGTGCGGGACACCTCCAGGCCCGCACGGCCTCCACCGGCACGCCGCGCCGCCGTGCCTCGTCAACGGCGAAGCGGACAGCCGCCGAACCCACCGGCTTCTCTCCGACCCCCACAACGATGCGGCCATGCGTCCTGGACGTGGCCCGGTCGTCGCCCCGCACGACGATCATCGGGCAGTGCGCGTGCCCGGCCACGGTCAGGCTCACGGAGCCCAGCAGCGCCCCGGCGAGTCCGCCGCGGCCGCGAGTACCCGTCACCAGCAGGGAAGCGTTCCGGCTCTCCCGCACCAACACGTATTCGGGTTCCTCGGACAGTACCTCCGCAGAGATCTCCAGATCGGGGTGTCGGCCACGAGCCCGCGACGCAGCGGCATCGACGATGTCCTCGGCCATCACCTGCTCGGAGGGCTTGCCCAGGTCCTCGGCGAGATGGGTGCCCTCGTACCGCTCCCACAGCGAGGCGTTCACGAGCCGTAGCGGTAGCCGGCGCAGTGCGGCCTCGTCTGCCGCCCAGTCGACGGCTCGCAGGCTGGGCTCGGAGCCGTCGACGCCGACGACGATCGGGAGGTCCATCGCGCTCACCGTCCCGTGCCGAACTCGAAGACGATCCGGGCCTTGACCTGGCCGCGCAGCACCTCGTCGATCGACTCGTTGACAGAAGACAGCGGGCGGGTCTCGCAGATGACCCTGGTCCGGCCTGCGGCATGCAGTCGGAAGACCTCCGTGAGGTCCTGCCGGGTGCCGACGATCGAGCCGATCACGCTCGTCCCGTTCAGGACGGTGTCGAATATGGGCACTCGGACCGTGCCGTGCGCCGGCAGGGCCACCATGACCAACTTGCCACCGCGCCGCAGGCCTGAGCCCGCGGCCTCGAAGGCCGCGTCGTTCACCGCGAGGGCAATGGCCGCGTGGGCACCGCCATGCCGCTTCAGTACCTGGCCGACATCGTCCTTGCGGGCGTCGATCACGATGTCGGCGCCGAGTTCGGTGGCGAGTTCGAGCTTCTCGTCGGTGACGTCGATGGCTGCGACGGTGGCTCCGGCGATCTTCGCGTACTGCACGGCCAGGTGCCCGAGCCCGCCGACGCCGGAGATCGCGACGAGCTGCGCGGGCCGCACGCCGGCGACCTTGAGGGCCTTGTACGTGGTCACGCCTGCGCAGGTCAGTGGGGCGGCGTCCACGGCGCTCACGCCGTTCGGCACGGGTTGGGCGAAGTCGGCCCAGGCCAGCATCTTCTCGGCGTACCCGCCGTCACAGCCGTAGCCGGTGTTGATCTGCTGCTCGCACAGCGTCTCCCAGCCGGACAGGCAGTGTTCGCACCGCCCGCAGGCCCTGCCGAGCCACGGCACGGCGACCCGCTGTCCGACGGACAGGTGGGTGACGCCGTCGCCCAGCTTCTCGACGAGACCGACGCCCTCGTGGCCCGGGACGAAGGGCGGGTTCGGCTTGACGGGCCAGTCGCCGTGGGCGGCGTGGATGTCGGTGTGGCACAGACCGGACGCCTCCAGACGGATGGCGACCTGGCCAGGGCCGGGCTCGGGGGCGGGGCGCTCCTCGATGACCAGGGGCTCACCGAAGGCTCTTACGACCGCTGCCTTCATGATTTCTGCTCCTCAGGGGTGAGTCATCCGTGCGGGACGACGGCGACGGGGGCGGTGGAGTGGTGCAGAACGGCGTGCGTGACGGAGCCGATGTGGGCGCCGAGCGTGCCGCGACGGATGCGGCGGCCGACGACGACCAGGGAGGCCGCGCGGGAGGCGTCGACGAGGTGGCTCCCCGGAGTGCCGTAGAGCGACTCCTCGGTGACCTCGACGTCCGGGTGCTTCTCGCGCCACGGGCCCAGGACATCTGCCAGGTCGGTGCCTTCCTGACGTGCCAGAGCCCCGTGCAGCTGCAGGTCCGTGGCCGGCCCATACGCGTAGTACGGGGGCGGGTTCCAGCCGTGCACGACCCGCAGGGAGGTGCCGCGGCGGGCGGCCGCCGCGAAGGCGAAGGCGATCAGGGTGTCGTCGGGGCTCACGATGTCGAGGCCGAGGACGACGGGCCGGAACGCGGTTGCGGCGGACGGGGTGCCGGCCGGGTCCATCTCGTGTTCGTCGGCGGCCTGTTCCCCGGCGCGGACCAGCACGACCGGCCGCTCGGTGTGCGCGACGACCGACAGGCCGACCGAGCCGACCATGAACCCGCCGACCCCGCTCAGTCCACGGGAGCCGAGGACCAGCAACTCGGCGTCCCGCGCCGCGCCGGCCAGGACGTCGTCAGGCCGACCCGTAAACTGCTCGGTGGACACGTCGAGTCCGGCGTGACGCAGCCGTATGCCCTCGGCTGCCTCACGAGGGATCCGCTCGGGCCAGTGCTGATGGGTCTCGGGACCGAGAAGCGGCGCCTGCGCCATGGGGCTCGGTACTGGCTCCCGGACCTGCACCAGCTTCAGTGGCAGGCCGAGCAACTGCGCCTCACGGGCCGCCCATTCGGCCGCAGCGCGGCTCTCGGGCGAGCCGTCGAGGCCGACGGTGACGGTGCGCGTCATGGTCTCCACATCCTGGATCGGGGGTTGCGATTTGAGCTTCGTCTTCGAATGAGGCACGCGGCAGGGGCCGCAGGTCCTTGCGGGGGACCGAACGGCCCTGCCCGGGGCGTCGGCACGGCGGACCGCCGAGCGGCCCGCTGCGCCTGTCACGGTCACCGCAGCCAGCGGCTGTGGCGGACAATCGGGAGCTTGGCCCAGATCCGGCCGAGGCCGAGGGTGTGGCCGGCCGAGGCGGCGGCCAGGGCGATCAGGACGACGGCGTAGATGAGGTGGTAGTCCACGAACGGGTTCGTCGACATGCTCGCCGAGCCGTCCGAGAGGTGCTTGGCGGGCGGCCACTCGGCGATCCACATCAGCGCCATCATGAAGGTGCCCGCGAGGGCGGCGAAGCGCAGCGCCACGCCGGCGATCAGCGCGACCCCGATCCCGAGCAGACCGAGCATGAACAGCCAGTCGGCCCAGGGGTCGCCCGCCCAGGAGTGGAACGTGGACTTCATGGGCCCGGCGGCGACGGAGCCGAGGAAGCCCTTGGTCGGCGAGCCGCCGTCGATCCAACCCTTGCCGGAAGGCGTGGCGTAGCCGAAGCCGAACGTCTTGTCGAGGAAGGCCCACAGGAAGACGAACCCTGTGAGCAGGCGCAGGGACGAGAAGGCGTAGCCCTGCGCGGTGTTCGTGTCGGTGCGTGCCGACACGGCGGATTCGGAAGCGGTCCGGTTCCTGCGGAAGGACGGCAGGTGAAGGCCGGGGCTCCGGTGAGAGTGCTCGTGCAGGGCCATGACGGTGATCCCTTCGAGGAGGAGTGGGTCTGTCCGTTCGGTATCTGACGCCTCTCACTCTCGTCTCGTGAGGGCACAGCTACCGGATGCCGAAGGTCCGCGCCTGTGGGGCTGAACGTCCCTGTCTGCAAGGTCTGTTGGGGTCGGCGATACCAGCGGAGGCGGGCGGGCGCCGACCCAGGACGAGGGACCAGGGGGTCAGGCGTATCCAGCCCAACCGGGACAGGGGTCACGACCAAGACGTCCACGCGGTCGACCGAGCCGAGACCCGCGACGAAGTGGGCCAGGCCTGCGATGAAGGCACGGTGCTTCTCGATCTCGGCCATCCCCTGGTCGGCCGTCGTCTCCTTGCCGTCGCGCATGCGCCAGGTGTCGGGGTTCGCGCGGTACAGGCAGCGCGGCGGGCAGCCGGAGACGAAGAGGACGAATCGGGTCCCGGGGCCGTCCACGCCGGTGGACACGTCTCAGGAGTGAATCCGCCCGGTCGTCGTCATCGTGCTCACAGCGATCCGTGGAAGGTACGGCTGATCACGTCGCGCAGCTGCTCCCGGGACAGCCGGACAAAGTTGACGGCGTATCCGGAGACGTGGATGGTCAAGTCAGGGTACTTGGCGACCGAGAGCGCGGAGGCGGTCTCATCGAGGTGGTCGAGCTGCTTCTGACCCGTCCGGTACGCCGGTTCGGTCAGGTGGAATCCCTGTACACGACGTCTGACGGTGCACTGGTCGAAGACGAGAGAACCCCTGACTTCCCCGGTGACCCCCATCGGTGGACCACGCGGGTGGGCATCATCATCCGGGACCAGCGAGACCGCTGACCGGGAACAGACCGACGCGATCACCAGGAGAGGGAGAGGTCGCGTCGGTCTGTGCGCTTCAGTGACGCACCAGGGTCTGCCTGGGCCGGCTGGGCTCGCGAAGTGCCCCGTCCGGGCGACCGGCGGGCAGCCGACGTTGCCGACGGCGTCGCTGCAGTCGCAGGACCAGCGCATCGAGGGCGGCGCTCACCACGAAGGTGGCTGCCGTGGAGATCGCCAAGAGAGCGGCGAACAACTTCCAGAAGTCGGGAGTCAGTGAGGTACCCACAGTGCTCACCTCCTTTGACGGGCGGGTCGTCTCACCCCCTCATGGAACAGCCGAGCCGACCTGGCCGCAGGGTGCCGGAGGTCTCCGTGCCGGAGCCGATTGGCCCGACCGACGGCCCGGGTGGCCCATGGCCTGCCGCCGGAGGTGGACACACGCTGGCCATGGCAGTTCCTACGTCCCGTCGGGAGGCACGCCGTGGTCACCACCCCTACACCCAGCATGCTGCGCGCGCTACCCGCCCACCACCGGCACCGGCTGATGCGCGTCGCCCGCGAGGTGGCGTTCCCGCAAGGGACCCGCCTGTTCGAGGAGGGCGGCAAGGCCGACCGGTTCTGGATCATCCGCAGTGGCACGGTCGAGCTCGACATGCATGTGCCCGGTCGTCGCGCCGCAGTCATCGAGACCCTTCGGCACAACGAACTCATTGGCTGGTCCTGGCTGTTCACACCGCACGTGTGGCACCTGGGCGCCGAGGCCACCACCCCGGTGAGGGCGTACGAGTTCGACGCCACCGCCGTCCGTCTGATGTGCCAGGAAGACCCGGCCATGGGCACCAACCTCGCTCAGTGGGTCGGTGACGTGCTCGCCCACCGCCTGCGTTCCTCCCGCACCCGGCTGATGGACCTGTACGCCCCGTACGGCGCCGGCGTCCATGTCTGAATCCACCCCCGGGTCGATGCGAGAAGGAGTCACCATGCACGGCACCCCGCACATCGTCAGCGACGTCATGACCCAGACGGTCGCCGCCGTCGGCCGCAAGGCCACCTTCAAGGAGATCGTGCAGCTGATGCAGGACTGGAAGGTCAGCGCCCTGCCGGTCATCGAGGGGGAGGGCCGCGTCGTCGGCGTCGTTTCCGAGGCCGACCTGCTGCCCAAGGAGGAGTTCCGCGACAGCGACCCGGACCGGTACACGCAGCTGCGGCGGCTGAAGGACCTGGCGAAGGCCGGCGCGCTCACCGCAGAGGAGCTGATGACCTCCCCGGCCCTCACCACCCGCCCGGACACCACCCTCGCCAAGGCCGCCCGCACCATGGCGCACTCCAGGGTCAAGCGGCTCCCCGTGGTCGACGACCTGGGCATGTTGCAGGGCATCGTCAGCAGGGCCGACCTCCTCAAGGTGTTCCTGCGAGGCGATGAGGAGATCGCCGAAGAGGTACGCCGCGAGATCGTGGCCTACCTTCTCCCCACCCCGGGCTCGACGATCCGCGTGGAGGTGCACGACGGAGTGGTCAAGCTTGCCGGCCACGTCCGCGACACGTCTCTGATTCCCGTGGCCGCCCGCCTCGTGCGCGCCGTCGAGGGAGTGGTGGACGTGGACTTCGCGTTGGAAAGCCGCCGGCCGGACGGCTCACCGAGCACTTCGGCGGCACCGGGGAGTACAGGAAGTTCCGCTCCGGTCTGACGGTGCGCGAAGCGTTCGTGGGTGTGGCCCCGCCTCGACGACCGGGCCACACCCGCGAGCATCACGCCTTCGGCAACGGATGCTCGGCGGGCGGCGAGGAAGCGGAGGGCAGAGCTGGGCACGTCGGCGCCGGACGGGAACGAGCATGCCAAGCCTCTGGTGGAGACGGTTCTCTTGGTCGAAAACCCGTCTATTGGTGGCTTCGTCAACCCGAGTGCCAGTGGCTTCGTCCGTTTGTCAGGTCAATTGCCTGGCCTGCGCGAGAGGTTGGAAAAGGTTCGTTGCGTAGAGGCGTCAGCCGGCGAGGGGGTTGGCCGGCTCGTGCAGGAGCCGGCGCAGCGTGTTGCCGATCGCGGTGTGCTGGGCCACCAGCGCGCGCGACGGTCGACCAGGCCCCACGCCCTTGAAGTTCACCCACTCGGACTCGGTCATGTCGCTGACGGCTTCGGGCCGCTGTTGGGTGAGCAGGGTGATGATCCGGACACGGCTGTCGACGGCGGTCGTGGCTTCCCATCCAACTGAGCGAGGCCAACAGGCACTTAGGTCCGCTACCGGCTCCGCCGGCACCTCCGCACGAAGGCCAGCTACGCGATCCCGGTGACGCTGATAGGCCATAGCTGGTCCGTCGAGCGGCGTCCACCGTCGAAGAACTCTGTTCAGCTGGTCTTGCGCCCCCACTGCGGCCCCACCTGATCCCACTCGGCGCCCCACTGCACCGTGGCCCGCCGTTCGATCCGCAGACGGACCGTCAGTCCGCCTGCCAGAACAAGCAGCCCGCTCGCGAGCCCCGCCCCGGCTCCGGTCAGCCCGATACGTGCCGCCGCCTCCGCCGGTCCGATCGGCCCGGACACCAGGTGCCCCCGCCCATCGGTCCACACAGTGACATTGGTTCCGGCGGCGCTGCCGCCCTTGACGGTCGTCTCGTCGGTCCGCACGACACCGTGGCTGTCGGTCCACCGCACTTCGGCCGTCACGTGGTCGTACTTCACGCCGGTGGTGACGTCCCGTGTCCCGCTCGGTGCGTCGCTCACCATCACGGCCGGCACCGGCCTGCGCCCCATCCGGTCGTGCTGCACCACATCATCCACAGCCTGCGCCACAACCGCGCCGGCCACGGCTCCGCCGATTGTCGCCGCCGCCCAGGCAGCGAGGACGATGCGCGCTTCGACTACGTCACTGTGCCGTCGCAGCGGATTACGCCGCCACCGCCAGCCTCTGACCTTCGTGTGCCCTTCCTTCCGCATCGGTCACACCCCCTCCTGAGTACTACGAACTTGAGTACGGCAAGGAAGGTCTCACCGACCGACCATCTGGCGGCAGGGGCCGGCGGACCGTGACAATGGGGCCGGAGAGGGTGGACCTCGAAGCCGAGTGGGGCCGGTCGGCCCTATGCCATCGGGGTCCGGCGAGCGACGATCGTCGTCGCGGGCAACCGCAGCCCGTCCGTCACCGGGAACAAGGGATGGTCATGACCGAGACACGCACCTTCACGGAGCAGGATCCGATCCGTGTCTTCCTGTTGGACGACCACGAGGTCGTACGACGCGGCATCACCGACCTGCTCGACGCCGAAGCGGACATCTCGGTGGTCGGCGACGCGGACTCGGTCGAACATGCCCTGGTTCGCGGCCCGGCCCTGCGGCCGCACGTCGCCGTGCTCGACGTACGGCTCCCGGACGGCGACGGCATCACGGTCTGCCGGGAGCTGCGCAGCCAAATGCCCGAGCTGGCCTGTCTGATGCTCACCTCGTTCGACGACGAGGACGCCCTGCTGGACGCCATCATGGCCGGGGCCTCGGGTTATGTCCTCAAGCAGATCAGAGGCTCCGACCTGGTCTCGGCTGTGCGCACGGTCGCGTCCGGCCAGTCCATGCTCGACCCCGCGACCACCGCGCGCCTGATGCGCTCACTGCGCGACCCCGCCGAGCCCCCCACCATGGCCCCCGAACTGGCGAGCCTGTCGCCCCGCGAGCGGGAGATCCTCACCCTGATCGGGGAGGGGCTGACCAACCGCCAGATCGGCAAGAATCTCTACCTGTCGGAGAAGACGGTCAAGAACCACATCTCCCGACTGCTCGCAAAACTCGGTGTCCAGCGCCGCGTCCAGGCCGCGGTTCTGGCCTCCCACCTGGAGCAGCCGGACACCGGCGAGCGCCCCAAGTGAGCTCCGCCTAGGCCGTCCAGAACCCGTCCCGGGGCCGGACGGCCCCTCCCTCTCCCCGCGTGCCGGAGACCAAGCTGGTTCGGTCACCGAGAAGTCCCGAAGCCACCCGTGGCGGAGGACGGGGAGGAGCCCCGATGCTTACCGCAGTCCTCGACGCAACGACTCTGGAGACGCTGGTCTCCGCGGCCGTGGCCGCCCCCTCGATCCACAACACCCAGCCCTGGCGCTTCCGCCTGGATCCGGACACCCTCACGCTGGAGATCCGCGCCGCCGCGCAGCGCGGCCTTCGCCACATCGATCCGACCGGCCGGGCACTGCATCTGTCCGTCGGCTGCGCGGTATTGAATCTGCGGATCGCGGTGGAGCACTTCGGCTGGGAACCGGTGACCCGGTTGCTCCCGCGCCCCGACGAGCCGGACCTGCTCGCCACCGTGCGCCTCGGCGGCTCCGCCAGGCCCTCCTCACGCACTTCTCTTTATGACGCGGTGTGGCGCCGACACAGCAGCCGCTTCCCCTTCTCGGAACGCCCGCTGCCCGGTTCCGTACTAACGGAACTCGCCGAAGCGGCGCACTCAGAAGGAGCCCTGCTGCACCGCCTTACGCCCCAGAAGGCCGACAGCGTCCTGCAGCTCACCAGGGAGGCAGAGCACCGCAACACAACGGATGCGAGCCGGGCTACGGAGAGCCGCCGCTGGGCCGACGAGACGCAAGGCACCGGCCTGGGCATGCCGCCCGAAGTACTCGGCCCCCAGGACTTCCTGGACCGCATCCCGATGCGGGACTTCGGCGCCCATCGACACGCTGAGGTGCTCGCGGCCCAGCCCTTCGAGAAGCGGCCGTCGATCACCGTGCTGTCCACCGCGCATGACCGGCGGACGGACTGGCTCCGAGCCGGCCAAGCCCTTGAACGGGTCCTGCTCGTCGCCACCGCTCACGGCGTCCGGGCATCGCTTCTCCACCAGGCACTGGAATGGCCTGACCTCCGTGACCAACTGGTGCCGTTGACAGACGCCCGTCACTCTCACGCACAGATGGTGATTCGCCTCGGGTACGGCCCCCAGGGGCCGAGCTCACCCCGCGCCGGTAACGCCCTGCTGCCGCAGTAGGCCCTGTCCGACTCGACGATCAGGTGCATGGCCGCCGGCGTGGTGAACTCCTTCCCAGCGGCCACGACGGTGTGCGTGGAGACCGAGCCGGCCGCCGGGCCGTGGATGTCCTCGCCCCGAGTGGCGAGTGCGCGTGGGCCCACCTCGTGGCGGCCCTGGACGCGCTGCTGGTGCATCCGCCCACCCAAGGTCGCAAGGCCGTCGAGCGGTACATCACTCACGTGTTCGAGCCGTCCTTCGTCGACGACCCCGACTTCCTGGTGCAGGTGCTCGCCCAGCGGGCGCGGCCCAGTACCTGACCCGTTCTGGCCGGCGGGGTGGGGTGTCTCGTAGCCGGTGAGGCCGTCGTCCTGGGCGAGCTCGGCGAGCCAGTCGGTCTCGGAGGCGGACGCGAGGGGGCACAGCGCGAAGATGTCATCGCGCATCCGGCCGGCCTACGAGACCTGGGCGCGACCAGCGACGAGACTCGGTGGACCATCCGGTCACAGCGCCAGCCGGCCACGCAACAGCGACGAAGAACAGCCCCGCTCAGCCGGGATGCGCTCGGTCGCCCGCCCCTCGGCGCACTGGTCCTGCTCGACCCACTTCCGAGCCCCTCGGAAGTGAGCCCGATGTGCCGGGCCGTCTTGGTGATGGTTCTGCGGCTGCAAGGCAGGGGGAGCCGTCCGGGTCGATCGCGGGCACCGGAGCCCGTGCGCCGCCGGGAGTCGCACGGCGCGCGGGCGGCTCGGCTGCCGTGGCGGGTTCAGTCGGACCGGCGCGGATCGTTCCCGCGGGCGGGGAAGGACAGACCGTGGCCGACCGGGAAGAGCGGGTCGCCGGTGTCGTTCGGTACATCCTCGCGGGACATCTCCACCGCACGCATCGAGGAGGGCATCTCCACCGGCAGGCGGCCGCCGGGCGCGGCCTCGCCGAACAGCAGCGCCAGCAAGGCGTCGTCGGTGATCCCGAACTCGGCGACGGTCGCTGCCGCGGCCTGCGTGACCTCGGGGATCACGGCGGGCCGGTCGAGGTGGACCACTACGACCGCCGGTACCTCGCGAAGCTCGCTCACCAGGCGCGAGCTCCGCTCGGCCGGCAGGTCGAGCCGCCCCTGGTGGAAGGCGTCTTCGTAGTCGATCCCGGTGTGCCGTTCCTCGAACGGCGCCGGGAGTCTGACCAATGCCACATCGGCCTCCGCCCGGGTGGCCACCACCTCTCCGTAGGGCGCAGCAGCCGCCGGAGCGATGCCGGTCAGGTGCAGCCGTGTGCCGCGGGCCAACGGA
The DNA here is from genome assembly GCF_000424945.1 of Streptomyces sp. 142MFCol3.1. NCBI lineage: Bacteria > Bacillati > Actinomycetota > Actinomycetes > Kitasatosporales > Streptomycetaceae > Streptomyces > Streptomyces sp. 142MFCol3.1. Next base: position 113,753 of record NZ_AUKV01000025.1, on the reverse strand, counting down.
AGGACGGGGTGTGCGCGGTCGCCGTTGGTCAGCAGCACCGCCGCGCGTTGCTGTGCCCGGTTGCCCGCAGCGGCGAAGTCCGCGCGACCGACGGTGTGTTCGGCCTGGTCCGGGTCGACATACGGGTTGTCGAAGAGACCGAGCCGGAACTTCTGGCGCAGGATGCGCCGCGCGGAGGCGTCGACGCGCTTCTCCTCCACCCGCCCGGACTCCACCAGTTGCATCACGAGTTCCGGGCAGAACTCCCCGCCCAGCTGGTCGATGCCCGCGTCGAGGATCCGGTGCACCCGGTCGATGCGGCTCAGCTCCTCAACACCCCAGCCGCGGGCGGGCCAGCGGGTTCCGCCGACCCGGACGTCGGTGACCAGACCCCAGTCCGAGCATACGACGCCGTCGTAGCCGTACCGTTCCCGGAGCCAGCCCGTGACCACCTCGCGGTTGAACCCGAAGCCAACCTCCTCCACGCCGAGCCCGACCGGGATTGCGTAGTAGGGCATCACCGCCGCGGTACCGGCGGCGAAAGCGGCCTCGAAGGGCACCAGGTGCCGGTCCGCGTTGCCGCCCGGGTACACCTGCTCCCTGCCGTACGGGAAGTGTGCGTCCTCACCGCGCAACTGAGGGCCGGCGCCGGGAAAGTGCTTGGTCATGCAGGCCACACTCTGCGGCCCGAGTTCCTCGCCCTGCATGCCCCGGATGTACGCGGCGACGAGCTCGGCGGCGAGGTCTGGGTCGGCGCCGAAGGTGCCCACACCGCGGGACCAGCGCGGCTCGGTGGCCAGGTCGGCCTGTGGGTGCAGGGCCATCCGGATGCCGACGGCGAGGTACTCCCGGCGGACCACGTCGGCGAACTCGCCGACCAGAGCGGGGTCCGCGCACGCGGCCAGCCCGAGGGGCTCGGGCCAGCGGGAGAACGTGGTGGTGGTGATGCTGGTGGCCGGGTTGTCGGTGAAGCCGTGGACCGGGTCGCTCGACAGGGTCACCGGAATGCCCAGCCGGGTCTCGGCCGCAAGGCGCTGCAATCGGTTGTGCCACTCGGCGTAGGCGCGGGGGGCGATCCGGGGCGCGGCGTTGAAGTGGTTGATGTGCTTGGCGGTCACCAGGGCCGAGGTGGAGAGGACGTCGCGCGGGATGTCGTCGCAGTCCGCGGCCGGTTCATGCAGTCCCTGTTCGGTCGGCTGCATCATGGTGTGGAACATCAGCCCGGCCTTCTCGGCGAGGGTCATCCGGCCGAGCAGGTCCTCCACGCGCCGGTTCACGGGTTGCCGCGGGTCCTCGTAGACCTCCAGGCGCCCGGTGCCGGCCAGGTCACGAAAGACGACTCCGTCCTGCTCGGTGAGGTGCGGGTCCAGGTCCGCCCGGGTCGCGGTCATGCGCTGCCTCCCGCCAGTTCGAAGGAAAGGGAGTTCGCGCGGGCGACTTCGCCGAGCCAGCGGGCGCTGGGTTTGACGGTGCGGGCGAATGTGGTCCGGTCGACCGCGATGAGCCCGAAGGTGGGCGCGTAGCGACCCCATTCGTAGTTGTCGAGCGCGCTCCAGTGAAGGTAGCCGCGGACGTCCACGCCATCGACGATGGCCTCGTGGAGGTGCGTGAGGGCCTCCGCCGTGTAGTCGATGCGCCGGTCGTCGTCGGCGGTGGCGATGCCGTTCTCGGTGACGATCACCGGCACGTGCCCGGTGACCTTCCAGGCGTTGCGCACGCCGATCTCCAGCGCGGCGGGGAAGTATTCCCATCCGGTCAATGTCGTCTCCACTCCGTCGCGCGGCGGAAGAGCGCCGTCGGGCCCGACGAACGTACGGGTGTAGGCCTGCACGCCGACGAAGTCGTCGCCACGCGACGCCTCCAGGAAGAACTCCTCCAGCGGGTAGCTGTACGCTCGGGCGAGCTCCTCGCAGCCGGGCTCGGCGTGGATCGCCTGGGTGGCCACGGACCAGCCGGAGCGAATTCCCTCCGCCGAAAGGACCTCGCGGGAGAGATGGTGGGCCCGCACGAGCCCGTCGGAGACCTGTCGGCTGGGCCGGGCCAGGCCGTGGGCGACCAGGTTGGCCCCGCCCTCCTCGGCTCCGGCTCCGCAGGCGATGATGTTCGGCTCGTTGATGGTGCAGACCCAGGGCACCCCCTCCCGCACCACCGGCAGCACCGCCTCGGTGAACCGGGCGAAGTGCTCGGCCGCCCGTGGTGCGCGCCACCAGCCGTCCGCGTGCATCCAGCGCGGCACGGTGAAGTGGTTGAGGGTGACCATCGGCGTCAGACCGGCATCGTGACAGGCCTCGACCATCCGGCGGTAGTGGTCGATCGCGGCGCGCGACATCACACCTGGTTCAGGCTCGATGCGGCTCCATTCGAGGCTGAAGCGGTACGTGTCCAGGCCGGTGCTCGCCAGCAGGGCCATGTCCTCGCGGTAGCGGTGGTAGCTGTCGCAGGCGTCCCCACTGGGTTCCGGAACGGTGGTGCCCGGTGCGTACTCGCGCTGCCAGTAGTCGCTGTTGACGTTGTTTCCCTCGGTCTGGTGACCTGCGGTGGCGGCCCCCCAGAGGAAGCCGGCCGGGAAGGTGAGTGACTCGGGACGGTGCATCATGCTCCTGTTCGGTCGATGAGGGAGAAGGACATGGGCAGGCGGAGAGGAGGAATCGGCGGAGCGCTCGGCGGCGGGGCGGGTGTCGGCCGCGGCTCTGGCTACTTGATGCCGGTGGTGGCGATGCCCTGGACGAACCACCGCTGCAGCAGGACGAAGACCAGGACGATCGGCGTGATCACCATCACCGAACCGGCCAGCAGCAGGCCGTAGTTGGTGGCCTGCTCGCCCGTCGAGTACAGCGACAGGGCGACCGGGAGGGTGTACTTGTCCTGGCTCTGGGCCACCACGAGCGGCCACAGGAAGTTGTTCCAGGAACTCAGGAACGTCAGGATGCCCAGGGTTGCCAGCGGCGGACCGCACAGCGGGAGTACCACTTTGGCGAAGATCCGCAGCTCGCCGGCGCCGTCGATCCGGGCGGCCTCGATCAGGGAGTCGGGTACCGAGCGGATGAACTGCCGCATCAGGAAAACCCCGAGGGGAGATGCGAGGTACGGCAGGATGAGACCCGGATAGGTGTCGATCATGTGGAGCCGGCCGACGAGGACGAACAGCGGCACGAACGTCACCGTGCCCGGCACCATCAGGGTGGTCATCACCACCACGAACAGCAGGCGCTTGCCCGGGAACTCCAGCTTCGCCAAGGCGTACCCGACCATCGAGCAGAAGACCAGGTTCCCGGCGACGGTGACCAGGGCGACCAGGATGCTGTTCTCGAAGTAGCTGCCGATGTGCAGCCCACTGAACCAGAAGCGATAGTTGCCCAGCGTCGGTGAGTGCGGCAGCCATCCGTTGGGGTCGCGCAGGATCTCGCCCTGCGACTTGAACGACCCCAGTACCATCCAGGCGAACGGCATCAGGGTCAGGCACAGCCCGGCGAGGAGCGCCGCGTAGGTCAGCCACTGACCCCGGGAGACCACCGGGCGGCGTGCCGCTTCCCCGCGCAGCCGCGAGCACCGCTCCGTACGGCCGCGGAGTGTCGTCGTCACCCGCTCAGCCCTTCGGACGCAGGAAGCGGAACTGGACGAGGCTCAGCAGAGCCACGGCGACGAACAGAACGTAGCTGGCGGCGGACGCCTGTCCGTAGTTGCCGAAGCCGAACTCCTTGAACGTGTAGTACGTCGCGGACAGGGTGGAGTCGAGCGGACCGCCCTGCGTCATCACGAACGGCTCCTCGAAGAACTGGAGGTAGCCGACGGAGAGCATCACCGCTCCGAGCAGCAGAGTCGGGCGCAGCAACGGCAGGGTCACGGCGGCGAATCGGCGCACAGGACCGGCGCCGTCGATCGCCGCGGCCTCGTGGAGCTCGTGCGGCACGTTCTGCAGACCCGCGAGAAAGATGATCATCAGCGTGCCCATGTTGCGCCAGGCGGCCATCACGATCAGCGACGGCATGGCCCAAGTGGTGCTGTGCAGCCAGTCGGGCCCATGAATGCCGATCCGGCCGAGGAGGGTGTTGACCAGCCCGTCGGGCTGCAGGATGAAGCGCCACACCACGGCGACGGCCACGATGCTGGTCACCACCGGGGTGTAGAAGCCGAGCCGAAAGAGGGTGCGCAACCGGGTGATGCCGTTGTTGAGGGCGACAGCCAGAACCAGTGCCACGGCCATCGTCAGAGGTATCCCGAACAGGACGAAGTAGCCGGTGTTGAGCAGGGCACGACGGAATGCGGGGTCCTGGAAGAGCCGCGTGTACTGGTCGAAGGCCACGAAGTCGACCTGAGCGGGGGTCTGCACGTCGCTGCTGCGGAAGTCGGTGAACGACATCAGGAACGAAGAGAGCAGCGGCAGAAGCATGAAGACGCCGAAGACCGCGACGAAGGGCAGCGTGAACGTCCAGGCGACCAACGCCTGTCGGCGCTTGACCGGGTTGGTGGTCCGCCTGTCCCGGACGGGCTGCGCGGACCGGTCCCGCGGGTTGGTGAGAGAGAGCTGCACGGGGGTCAGCTCCTGGCGTTGATCGCGTCGGCTTCGGACTGGAGGGTCTTGAGTGCTTCCGCCGGGGTCAGCCCGGCGGTGGTCACCCGCTCCATCTGGGCGTCGCCCGCCGCTTGCACCTGGGACCACTGGGGGGTGTTGGGCGGAGAGGCGACGTCCTTGAGCTGCCGGCCGAACACCGCCAGTTTGGTGTCGTCGGCGAAGGCCGGGTCGTCCCAGGCGCGCTGCACCGACGGCAGGTCACCGGTCATCCGGTACCACTCGACCTGGGTGGCCGGCTCGGACAGGAACTGCAGGACCTTCCACGCCGCGGTGGGATTCTTGGAGTGCTTGAAGACGGTCAGGTCGCCGCCGCCGACGAAGGAGGTGTGCGAAACCGGGCCGGGCACGACGGCTGTGGCGTACTTGTCCGCGAAACCAGCACCTCCGGCCTGGTTCAGCTGCCCCACCTCGTAGGCGCCGCCGATGAACATCGGGACCGAGCCGTTGACGAAGGACGACTCGACGGCGCCTGTGTCGGTGTTGGGCGTCTTGTCGGCGATACCTTCGGCGAAGTAGCTCTGGTACTGGGCGACGGCCTGCCGCAGCTGCGGGGTGTCCAGCGTCCAGCCGCTGCCGTCGGCTGTAGTCAGCCGTGCTCCGTTGGACCAGGCGAAGGGCAGGAAAGCCTGGAAGTCCTTGGGGGGAAGGCCGATGCCGTACTTCGCCCCGGCCTTGGTCTGCAGCGCCTTGGCGAGCTTCTTGAGGTCGTCCCAGTTGCGCGGGGCGGTGGTGAAGCCCGCCTTGCGGGCGAGGTCGGTGCGGTAGTAGAGCACCGGGGTGTCGACGTACCAGGGGATGCCCAGGATCGCGCCGCCGACCTTGGTGGACTCCACCGAGCCGGGGTAGAAGGTCTCGGCCCCGAAGTTGGAAGGCGTGGGGGCAAACGCTCCCGCCTTGCCGAACTCGCCCATCCAAGTGGTGCCGATCTGGCCGATGTCAGGGGTGGTGCCCGCCGCGATCGCCGTCTGGTACTTGTCGTGCGCTGTACCCCACGGGATCGACGACACCTTGACCGTGACGTCCGGGTTTTTCACCTTGAACTTCTTCAGCAGGGACGGCAGCCGTTCGGCCTCCGCTCCCTGGGCCCAGATGGTGACGGTGCCCTTGGCCGCGCCCGCCGCCAGGGTGGCCCCGTTGGCCTGGGCGCCGTCCTGGCCGGTCCGGCCGCAGCCGGTCAGGGTCAGCCCTCCGCAGACAGCGATGGCCAGCATCACTCGGCTCCGTGGCATCGGGTGCCTCCTTCCTTGCTCTTCTTCGTGGGTTCCGTGGGTGATGGCGCCTGCCGTCGCAGGTGGTCCTGTCGCTGCGCGGGCGATGCCCGGCCGGTCGGTCCGTTCCGTCGCGTGTACGGGAAGACCCCGATCTAAGCGCTTAGATTTCCAGGCGCGTGCCGATGCTAAGCGCTTAGATTCACGACTGGCAAGAGCCTGGCCGAACGGGATCACGCGCCAGGCGAACGCGGACCTGCGGGCCCGGGCCGGAGCGGGCACCCGAAGGGATTGCGTGTCGCGGGCATGACCCTGCGGGCGCGGAGTGGACCGCAAGGGAAGGCGCGTCGGCGGACGCGGCCCTGCGGACCAGGACGGACCGCACGCCCGAAGAGATCCCGTACCGACGTGCGCAACCCTGCAGACCGAGAGCGGCCCGGACTCTGGCGCTCAGTACGCCCAGCGGGCGGACCGAGGCGGGCAGCCGCAGCTTTCACGGAGCACCAGCTGGACCGGCATCTCCCGCACCTCCGGGGCGCGGCCGGGCTCCTCGATCGAGGCGGCGAGGATCTCCACCACGGCCTTGCCCATCTCCACCATCGGCTGCTGCACCGTGGTCAGCGCGGGCCGCACGATCCGCCCCGCCGCGATGCCGTCGAATCCCGTCACGGCGACGGTCCCGGGTACGTCGATGCCGCGATCCGCCAGGATCTCCATGATGTCGAGGGCAACGTCGTCGGTGGCGCACACGAACGCCTCCGGCAGCGTCAGATCGGCGGGCAGTTCCACCGCCGCGCGCCCTCGTGCGTCGACCCGCGTCCCGGGTACCAGCGGTTTGCGCGGAACCCGTAGCCGGGCGGCCCGCAGCGCATCGCGGAAACCGTCGAAGCGGGCCCGCGCCTCTGCGGGGTTGAGCCCCCCGACGAACATCAGGTCCCGGCACCCGTGGACCCGCACCAGGTGTTCGGTGATCGCGCGTGTGCCGCCCCGATTGTCGACGGTGACATGGCTCAGCCGGTCGTCCGTCGGCGGCTCCGACACGGACACGACCGGGATCCGGCCGGCGATGTGCTCGAGCGACTCGGGCGGCAGGGTCTGGGGGAAGACCGCCAGCCCGTCCACCCGGCCGGCGACGTCGGTCACGAATGCGGCCGGGTTGGCATGGCTCGGCCCGCCGATCATCACCGCGTACCCGCGCTCCCAACTGGCGATCTCCATGCCGCGCCGCACCTCGTCGGCATACAGCGGGAAGTCGCGGCACATCTCGTCCGGGGCCTCGCGCACCACGGGGACCGGGCCGCCGGGTCCGGACGCCGGGCCGGCGGCCTCGGCGGCCCGGGCCTCGACCAGATAGTCGTAGGAGAACAGGCCCAGGGCTCTGGTGCGTCCGTCGGCGAGGCCGCGGGCGCTGGCTGACGGCACGTACTGCAGCTCGCGGGCGGCGGCGTGCACCAGGTCGCGGGTGGACTCCTTCACCTTGTCCGGGCGCCGGAAGGTCATCGAGACGGTGGCGATCGACACACCTGCCCGTTCCGCCACGTCGTAGACCGTCGCCGCCTTGCTCACCGAGCCCCCTAGGCCTGCCGCCGGATCGCGAGTTATGCGCTTTGATTTTGCGTCTCAACCTTACACAACGACGCCCGCGGCCTGATCGGATCGTGCCGCGCGGCCAGGCCCGGCGGGCCGGGCAGTGGACCGCCGCGTGAGGACGGCTCGTTTCCCCCTTCTTCGGTCACGAGTCTTGGCAGGGCTGAATCTAAGCGCTTAGAGTCGCCTCGATCCCGCCGGTCTAAGCGCTTAGATCGATTGCTGGACCGGCCGCTTCTCCTTCCCTTCCACACCTGAGGAGGTGGCTCGTGAAAACCCTCGGATCGGGAATCATCGCCGCAGCACTCGCCCTGCTGATCGGCGCCGGCCCGGCCATCGGAACCGCGCAGGCCACAACGGACGCGCAGGAGGCACGCCCTACGGCGGTGACCCGCACGGCGGACGGCGACGAGGTGTCACTGACCCCCTACGACCCGGCGCACTACACCGACCTCTACACCGAGCCGGACGGCCCCGTCACCGGCTCCACCTACATCTTCGACCCCACCGCCGACTTCCAGGACCGCATCGCCCGCGACTTCACGCACATGCGCGACGACCAGGGCATCAACACCATCGGCTTCTACAACCTCGTACAGATGACGGACGCCGACCGCGACGCCATCTTCAACCAGCTCGAGACCGACCACCAGAAGGCCGTGGTGCGCATCGAGTGGTACGACTCCGCGACCTTCGACTTCGACACGGACGACTCCTCGCACGCCGACGCCGAGAGCGTTCTGCACTACTACGGCAGCGACGACCCGGCACACGGCTACACCTCTCTGTTCAGCTACCTCATCCGCACCCACCGACTCGGCGACATCGCCTACTTCGCGCTCAACATGCCGGTCGACGACGGCACCGTGGCCGGGCACTTCGTCACGTCCCAGTACTCCGACGGGCGCAAGAACCCTGCCTGGGCCGCGAGCCAGGCCCCCTACGCCGACTACCTGATCTCCCGCCTGCGCGGCATCCTCGGAGCCGACACCGACCTGTACCTGAGCGTCTTCTACGGCTGGGACCAGAGCTACCCCACACCGTCCTACGCCGACATCGCGCACCCCGCCGACGGCTACTTCTTCAACAACTACAGCTACCCCGCCGCCGATCCGCCGGACGAGAACACCACCACCTCGCAGCGCATCAACCAGCCGCGGCTGCAGCGCGCCATGGATCTGATGATGAGCCAGTACCCGACGCAGTCCAAGGTGATCGAGTACGGCTTCCACACGGTCGACTACAACAACGGTGTGATTCCCAGCCAGACCGCCGGCCTCGTCAAGTCGCTCGCCGCCAAGCGGCTGGCGCTACCTGAGACAACCGCCTACTACAGCGACGGCTCGTCGGGCGGACGCCCCTTCAACGTCCGCGGCACGCTCTACTTCGCGCAGAACCTCTACAAGCAGGAGGGCAACCCCGCCGCCTGGATGGACTGGACGCTCGACTATCCAGCCACCACCGCAGTGGAAGCCGAGAACAACGCCTCCGTCCGCTACTACCGCGACGGCGCCGCGAGCACTTCCCCGGAGCTGGTCGACCACTCCGCGTCCGGCAGCCGAGCGGTCTCCCTCGATGCCCCCGGGGCGGCGATCGCCTTCTACGACCTCGGCAACGCCTCCGTGGTCCAGTTCCGTTACCGATCGTCCCGCGCGACCACACTCCTGGTATCGGCCTGCGGCTCCACACCTCGGGCGGTGCGCGTACCGGCCTCTCCCGGCTGGCGGGTCGTCACGGTCGACCTGGACGTCCCGTTCCAGGGCTCAGTCAGGCTCCAGATGGCCCACGGGCAGCGGGCCGCCGTCGACTGGCTGCGCCCGCTGGCGCACTACGAGGCGGAGACGGGCACCGCGCGCGGTGCCGTGACGACCACCGGCGGGTCGATGGTCACTCTGGCCCGCGGCCGTGCCTCGTCCGTCGCCTTCCTGCCGGTGCACGGAGGCAGCCGGGTCACCCTGCTCTACGCCGCCGAGGAGCCCGCCGAAGTGATCCTCGCCGTGAACGGCCGGTCATATCCCGTGCACCTCGCCGCGACCGGTGGTCCGGGCGAGTACGCGGACCGAACCGCAGCCGTCACCGTGCCCAGCGGCGCGCGAGTGGCCATCGAGCGCCGCGCCGCCGGTTCCGGTGCCGGGGACGTGGCTCTGGACTACCTCTCGGTCGAAGGTCAGTACGAGGCCGAGGCGCAGAGCGGGCTGTACAACGGCGCCCACGCCGTGGCGGATCCGCAGGCATCCGGGGGCGGCGTGGCGACGTCGTTCGACGTGCTCGGCGCCTCCGTAGTGGTGCCCAAGGTCATCGCCGGCAGCACGGTCACCTTCCGCTACCGCAGCACGAGGGACGCCCGCATGACGCTCATCGTCGACGGGACCGCCGTGCCCGTCCGCTTCCCCGACTCGGACGGACGGTCGGCCACGGCCACGGTCACGACCGCCGTCCCGGCGCAGGCCACGCTCATCATGCAGCGCAACGCGGGCGACACCGCAGTCGGGTTCGACCTCGACTGGGTGAAGGTGTCGGGCTGAGCTGCAGTCTGCGGGGCGGCGGCCTTGGCACCGGTGAACAGCCCGAAGGCCGTCGCCCCGCCACTTCCGACCGCACAGGTTGTCCGTGCCCAGATGCGCAGGTGGCGGATGAGCAGAAGCAGTCCGAAGAAGTCCTCGGGGCGCTGTCCGCCTGCGGCGAGCGGCGTGATCGGTTGGAGCACAGCAGGGTGGCCGGTGCCGCGGCCGGCTCCGTCTCCTGGAACCCCGGCGTTCGAGCGCCGGATCTGCATGAGGCCCGAGATCATGAAGCTGAGCGACCGGACGTGGATGCCGAAGCGCGGCTGGCCGAGTTCGCCAGACACGGCCAGGAACTCCTTCGTTCCGGAACGGCGGACGGTGCCATCACACTCGCTGAACGCCTGGCACGGCGCGGCGAACCGCAGAAGGCCGTCGCGCACCTCCTCCATCGTCAGGACGGGGCGAAGGTATTGCACGAGGAGCACCTGCGACGACTGACTTCTTGCCCTGGACCATGGGCAGCCGGATTCTTGCCGCGGTGACTTGGGAGGTGGGCAGGTTGGTCTGCCGCGCTGGTTGAGAGCACGGGCAGGTCCCGGGCGGCTGCCAGGGTGGCGTCGAGTTCGGCTTGGCGTTCCTCCGGAGCGCACCCAGGCCACCGAGCCCCGTGCCCCCTGCCATTCACATGACCGGCACGCGACCACGTCTCAAGCCCACACCACCCTGACCACGGCGTGGCCTGCCGCAGCCGCCCGCCCATAGAACCCTTGGAGGCCCCTGTGACGGTCGAGGAACTCCTGCCTGACCTGCGCTTCGTCCCAGCCGGCCCAGACGAGCTTGGCACCGGCGACGTTCCACAGCTCGTCGAACGAGACACGTGCGAGGAAGCCTGCGGCTTGTGACACCCCAGGCGGCTCCAGAATCCCCAGTGGCGGGTTGGAGGGGTCGGCATCGGCGCTGTGTGCCACTGGCCGCCCGCCGTAGATCGGCAGCTCCCAAGAGTCGTCGGCATCCGCACCGAGGACATCGGCAGCGGCATAGAGGTCATTGACGGAGCCCCAGACCTTGTCGATCGACTCGGCGATGCCCGCTGCGTACTCGGCGGTGTGGTTCTCCCAAGCCTCCCACATGAACGCTGCAAGCCAGGTGTGGTCGTCCCGGATCTCGCATTCCGCGACGGCGCGCATGTGCATGTGCATGCTCACGGCGACGAGTCCTCCCAGTTCGGCGGCCCGCCTGACGGGCCGAATGGAGAGAACTTACTCGAGGGCACTGACGGCGCGATGCCCGTCTCTTGACGCCGGGATGCCCGGCCGTGCCAGGACGCCCTCCGACATCCGAGCGCCGCGTGTCGTCGAGATCGACACTGCGGACAGGTACACATCCGTACGGACTTTCGCAACAGTCCCTACGTAGTGCGGCAGCCGTGAATAGTGACTTTGGTGGCGTCCGGTTGCTCAGCCCGTGCTTTTTGCGTTTGGCGGGACGTGACGATTGGTCGGTGCGCGTTGACGAGCGGGTGAGGGTGGTCACCTCGCGGGCCCCAGGCGCGGGGCGGACAGCGGCGCGGCGGTCGCGTCCGCCCCGCACGTCGTCGGCTATGCGGCGGGGGTGAGGTCGGCGCGGCCGAACAGCAGGGCGTAGCCGCGGGGGAGCCGGCCCAGGATGCGGGTGATGAGTTCGTGGCCGGCGTGGGCGGCGACGGCGGAGAAGACGGATCCGGTGTCCCAGCGGGTGGTGGCCACGGAGGCGCCGGTGCGGACGGCGAGGTCCTTGACGAAGGCCCAGCCGGTCAGGGGCTGGGCGTCGGGGATCTGCGCGGTCAGCACGCACGCGGCCTCCACGGGCAGACAGGCGGCCAGGTCGGCGCGTTCGTTGCCGGTCAGCTGGCGTCCGAGCCCCGCTAGGACCAGGCGGACGGCTTCGTCGGCCTTCTCGAGGGTGGAGTAGGCCCCCTCGTAGCGGACCTTCTCCAGCATCTGCTCGTACGCCCTCCCGTACGGCTGCTGGTGCTCAAGCGGTACGCGCGCGTCGGAGATCACTGCAGTGCATGCCTTTCCTGGAGTCGGGATGGGCGGGTGGGGTGGTGCCGGGGTGCGGCACCACCAGTCATGGTCAGGTGGGCTGGGGGCGCCCGAAGAGGAGGTCGTAGCCGACGGGCAGCTGGAGCAGGATCTGCCCCAGCAGGTCATCGTCGGCGGCGTCGGCGACGGTGGACAGCACGGCGCTGACGTCCCAGGCCGCGGTCTGCTCGGTGGCGCCCTCGATCCAGGCGGCGGTCGCCCGCACGAACCGCTCCGGCGACAGCGGTTCGGCGCTTGTCAGCGGATTGAGCAGGATCAGGGCGAAACCCTCGGGCAGATGCGCCGCCAGCCGGGCGCGGACGTCGCCGACCAGGTGCGCGCCGAGGAGGGCGAGTACCACACGGGCCGCGCGCTCGGCTTCCTCCAGGGTCTCGTATTCGCCGCGTTCCTTCACGTGGCCGAGGAACGCTTCGCGTCGCAGACTCATCTCGGCCGCCACCCCTTCTTCTTCGGACTGCTCACGGGGGTGCGGAGAGCGGGGTGAGGGGGAGATCAGGTGCCCGCCCTCCGCATCCGTCCGGCCGGTGTCAGCCGGTGATCTCCTTGCTGCCGGATCCGACGCCGATGGAGATCTTGCGGGGCTTGGCGCGCTCGGCGATCGGGATGCGCAGGGTGAGCACGCCCGCGTCGTAGTCGGCCTTGATGTGCTCGGTGTCGAGGGTGTCGGCGAGCACGATCTGGCGCGAGAAGACGCCCAGCGGCCGCTCGGACAGCTCCATCTGCACGTCGTCGGACTTCGCCACCGGCCGTCGCTCGGCCTTGACGGTGAGCATGTTCCGCTCGACGTCGATGTCGATCGCGTCCGCGGAGACGCCCGGAAGGTCGAAGGCCACCACGTACTCGTCGCCCTCGCGGTAGGCGTCCATCGGCATCGCCGACGGCTTCGACCAGGTGCCCGGGCCCATCAGCTGCTGCGCCAGGCGGTCCAGCTCACGGAAGGGGTCAGTGCGCATCAACATCGTGAAAACACCTCCAGCAGGTTCAGGCAGTTGCTGCCAATGCGCTTCACTGACACCGTTGTAACATGTCATCCAATGGATGACAAACGCGATGTCGTCTACGTGATGACAGAAAGAGGGAGGTGTCCGTGACCGCAGCCGACCAGCCGTCCACGACCAGCACGAATACCCACAACCCGACGTCGTTCCTCGCCGCCGCGGCGGCCCTGCACGCCATAGACGACGCCCTCCGCGACGCCAAGCGAGAGTCCCCGGACACCCCGGATGCGCCCAGCCCCGGGCCGGAGCAGGCGATGGCCTCCCTGCTGCTGCTGCGGCAGGTGCGCGAGCAGCTCGCGGGGTGGGAGACCGGTCTGATCGAAACGGCCCGCGACGCGGGCGCCAGCTGGGCGGACCTCGCCCATCCCCTTGGCGTCGCCAGCCGCCAGGCAGCCGAACGCCGCTATCTGCGCGGCCGTCCCGGCCCGGCCGGGACCACCGGCGAGCAACGCGTGACGGCCACCCGCCAGGCCCGGGCCGCCGAACGCACCACCGCCGCCTGGGCCCGCACCAACGCCGCCGACCTGCGCCGCCTCGCCGGCCAGATCACCGCCCTCACCGACTTGCCCGCCGCCGCCCGCCGCCCGCTCAACAAGCTCCACGCGGCCCTCGCCCACGACGACCCAGCCGACCTCATCGCCCCCCTGACGGCCACCCGCTCCTACCTGGCCGCCGCCCACCCCGACCTCGCCGCCCGGCTCGACGCCCTCACAGCCCCCTGAACCCACCCCTTGTCCAACCCAGGGGGGTGCGTGGGCTGGGTGGACCAGGTCGATGGGGGTGCCGAGAGCAGGCGAGATGACGAGGCCGATCGTGGCTCGGGCCGTGGTGTTGAGGTGGCTTCCCGGCCCGCGCCGGGTTCTCGCAGTGGTGAAGCACCCGGATTCTCGCGGCCATTGATCGGCCCGCGGCGCGCACCGTGAACAAGGAGCGGGCGAGGTCTGGTGAGTCGAAGACTGCCGGCAAGGCGTCCACCCGTGATTCGAAGTCCGCCTCCCAGCGGGGCGGGCAGCGGGGCCACCAGGCCACCCACCGAGTCCCCGGCCGTCACGTCCCATCCGCTGCCCCCGTCCGTACCACGGTGCCGCCCTCGCTTTGAGCACCGCGTTTGGGGAACCCGCCCTTCATGAACGAGGACCTCGCGTCGTACTGGATCGAGACGGCACCCCCGGGAAGGCCCTACCCGACCCTGGACTCGGATCTCAACGTCGACGTGGCAGTGATCGGGGCGGGGGTCGCAGGACTCAGTACCGCCTGGGAGCTGGCGCGTCGCGGTCGGAGCGTGGCGGTGCTGGAGGCCGACCGGATCGCTACCGGCGTCACTGGCCGCACCACGGCCAAGCTCACGGCCCTGCACACCCTGGTCTACGAGCGACTGAGGCGCACCCGGGGTATCGAGGGCGCGAAGCTGTATGGCCATTCCCAGATGGGCGCGCTCCGACGAGCCGCCGAGATCGTTGACGAATTGGGCATCGACTGCGACTGGGAGAGGGCGCCTGCGTTCACGTACACCTGCGACCGTGACCGGACGCAAGACCTGCGAGCCGAGGCGGAGACGGCGCGTGAGGCGGGGCTTCCCGCCGAGTACGTGACCGAGACGGAGTTGCCGTTTCCCGTTGCGGGCGCGGTGCGTGTCACGGATCAGATCCAGTTCCATCCGCGTAAGTACCTGCTCGCGCTCACAGACGACCTGCGCCGCATGGGCGCGAGCCTGCATGAGCACACGCGTGTCCTCGGGCTGAGCGAAGGCGACTACTGCCGGCTGACCACGGAGTCCGGTGGGGTGGTGACGGCCACCGATGTGGTCGTGGCCACGCACTATCCGATCTTCGACAGGGCGCTGCTGTTCACCCGCCTCTCCCCGCGCCGCGAACTTGTGCTGGCCGCGCCGATCGACGCGGCCCTGGACCCGCATGGCATGTACATCAGCCCCGAAGAAGGCACCCGCTCGCTGCGCACCGCCCCGTACCAGGACGGCAAACGGCTGCTACTCGTCACCGGCGAGCACTTCACCCCCGGCAGCCCCGACGTCGAGGAGAGATTCAAGCGCCTCGCGGGCTGGGCCACCGACCACTTCGGGAACCTTTCCTTCACCCATCGCTGGGCCACCCAGGACAACGACTCCACCGACACCGTGCCGCTCATCGGCCCCCTGCATGCGACAAGCCGCCACACCTACGTGGCAACCGGCTTCGGCGGCTGGGGCCTGAGCAGCGGAATCATGGCGGGCCAACTTCTGTCGGAACTGATCGACGGGAGCACCCTCTCCTGGGCCGAGCTGTACGACCCGCGCCGGGTGGCCAGCACCCTGCGCGAGGCCCCGGCATTCTTCAAGCACCAGGCACGCGTCGCCAAGCACTTCCTCGGTGACCGGCTGCCACCGTTGAGCGGCGGATCGGTCGACGACATCGCTTCGGGTGACGGAGCCGTCCTGCGGGTGGGCACACATGTATGCGCGGTGTCCCGGGACGCGGACGGGCAACTCCACACGGTATCGGCGCGGTGCACGCACCTGGGCTGCCTGGTCGCCTTCAACCGGGCGGAACAGGCATGGGAGTGCCCCTGTCACGGATCACGCTTCGACCCGGACGGAAAAGTCATCCAAGGGCCGGCGACACGGCCGCTGGAGCAGCGGGAGTGAGAAGGCGAGGCGTTGCCGCGGGCGGGCCACGGCTGGGCTTGTGGCCAGATCGGCTTGGCTGCAACGGCGAGCCACTGCGCGGACGCCCCATGCGCTCTCTCGGAGTCGTCGGCTGTGCACACCGTGAGGGCGCAGGCGGGCGCTGATGGCCTCACCATGTGTTCCTGGGGCCGGCTATGACGACGTTTGCGCGGCGGCGGGCGCGGGTTCGTGCGGACCCCTGGTTGCGGGAGCTGGGGCTCAGCCTTCGACTCCGGTGGCTGTGTGGGCGGCGCCGACGGGCTTGGATTAGGGGGATCCGCGTTGGCGCAGGTAGGCCGAGAGGATCGCCATTGGCGAGCATGAGCGCGGTTCTATCCGTCGACCGGCCCGAGACGACGTCCCGGGGCTCTGCACCCGAGCGGATGCGCTCTTCGAGCTCACCGACGCGGTGCTGTGCTCGGACGGGATCGTCTCTCACGCACGGCGCCACACCGTGGCATGCCGCGCCCGGTCGAGGCTTGTCACAGCGACAGGCGACACCGGCCGCACGGTTGTGTGCGGCCGGTGACGCCGGAGTCCGTCCCCTGCCAGAGGTCGGGCCGACAGGGCGCCGGACCGTGCGCGTCCGGCCGAGCCGGACGGCCTGGTTCAGCCGAACATGCCGACCTTGTAGCTGCCGGCCGGCTGCTGGTTGATGATGTTGATGCGGTTGTAGGCGTTGATCACGGCGATCTGGGAGACCAGCGCGGCGAGTTGGTCCTCGTCGAAGTGCTTGGCGACGTTCGCCCAGGCCTCGTCGGTGACCCCGCCGGCCGCGTCCGCGACGCGCGTGCCCTGTTCGGTCAGCTCCAGCACGGCGCGCTCGGCCTCGGTGAAGACCGTCGCCTCCCGCCAGGCCGCGACCAGGTTGAGCCGCACCGAGGTCTCGCCGGCGTGGGCGGCCTCCTTGGTGTGCATGTCGGTGCAGAAGCCGCAGCCGTTGATCTGGCTGGCGCGGATCTCCACGAGATGCCGGATGGTGGCCGGCAGCGTCGAGTCCGACAGCGCCTTGCTGGCGGAGACGAGGTGCTTCAGCACCTTGGTCCCGACGGAGTTGCCGTAGTAGTTGAGACGTGCATCCATGGTTTCTCCCAGGAGAGTTGTCGTGACGCAGTACTGACCGGACAGCCCGGCTAGATGTGACATCGCCGGGCTGTCCGGCTGGTCCGGGATGCCGAGGGCCGTGTCGGGCAGGCCATCCCCCCAGGGAACAGGGCGGTTGCTCTGCCTCCGACGGAGCCGCTCAGCGGCCTGGGGGCAGGCGACCACGGTCCCCCTCCCGGTGAGGAGTGCGTTCGCCGATTCGGTCTCCCCACGGACGTACGGCCGCCTACCAAGTGCCACAGCCCGGTACTGGTAGTCATCGAACTGTTCACCTCGACCAGGTGGAGGGCGGGTGTCGCGGGCGGGGGTGCTCATCGATATAGGAGCTTATGGGCGTTTCGCGGCGCGGACCGGATGGTGCTCATGCCCGTGACAGCCCGCCCCGGGCGCCGTGCGCGGCCCTCGCTCTCGCCGCCGGTGTGACAGCGGTCTCCCGCACAGAAGTGTCACAACAGTGGCACGAGCCCTGTCGTAGGGACGAGTGGCTGACTTCGCCCTCACGAACACCAGAGGGGACACCGGCCCGTCTCCCCGCCCCATCCCCACCATCCCCGACAGGAAGACCGCCATGAGTGACCCGGTCCAGTCCGCAGATGCCTTCGCGACGAGCGAGCTCGACCAGCTGCCCGACCGCGACGCCGAGGAGACCGCCGAATGGCAGGCCTCGCTCGACGCCGTCATGAAGAGCGCGGGGCCGGAACGGACGGTGTATTTGCTGCGACGCCTCCACGAGCACGCGGCCAGATCCGGAGTGCCCCTGCCCCGGCTCCTCTCCTCGGACTACATCAACACGATCCCGGTGTCGGCGCAGCCGGCCTATCCCGGGGACGTCGCCATGGAATCCCGGATCACTGCTCTGAACAGGTGGAATGCGGCAGCGATGGTGACCCGCGGATCGCACCTGGGTCTCGGCGGACATATCGCCACCTACGCTTCGGCGGCATGGCTCTACGAGATCGGGTTCCACCACTTCTTCCGCGGCAAGGACGAGGACGGCTCCGGTGATCAGCTGTTCGTCCAGGGCCATGCGTCGCCGGGCATCTACGCGCGCCTCTTTCTGGAAGGCCGCCTGCGCGAGGACCAGCTCGACGGTTTCCGGCGCGAGGCCGGCGGCAACGGCCTGCCCTCCTATCCGCACCCCAGGCGGCTGCCGTGGTTGTGGGAGTTCCCGACCGTGTCGATGGGGCTCGGGCCGCTGGCCGCCATCTACCAGGCGAGGTTCAACC
Source organism: Streptomyces sp. 142MFCol3.1 (assembly GCF_000424945.1). Taxonomy (NCBI): domain Bacteria; kingdom Bacillati; phylum Actinomycetota; class Actinomycetes; order Kitasatosporales; family Streptomycetaceae; genus Streptomyces; species Streptomyces sp. 142MFCol3.1. The sequence goes on along the minus strand of NZ_AUKV01000025.1, from coordinate 95,828 downwards.
GTTATCTGCACGACCGGGGCATCAAGGACACATCACGGTCGCGGGTTTGGGCCTTCCTCGGTGACGGGGAGATGGACGAGCCCGAATCGACGGCCGCGCTGACGCTCGCCGCTCGTGAGGGTCTGGACAACCTGACCTTCGTCATCAACTGCAACCTGCAGCGCCTGGACGGTCCGGTGCGGTCGAATTCCAAGATCGTCCAGGAACTCGAGGCCCGTTTCCGCGGAGCGGGCTGGCATGTGGTGAAGTCGCTGTGGGGCGAGGCCTGGGACTCCGTGCTGCAGGAGGACACCGACGGCGCCCTCCTGCACCGCCTCGGTGAGGTACCCGACGCCCAGTTCCAGACGTACGCCGCGCGGGACGCTGCCTATGTACGCGACGATTTCTTCACCGGTGACGCGCTCTCCGCCGTCGCCGCGAGACTGAGCGACGCCCAGCTCACCGAGATGTTCACGAACTCGCGCGGAGGACACGAACCCCTGAAGGTCTACGCCGCCTACCGGGCCGCGGTCGAGCACCGGGGGGAGCCGACCGTGATTCTCGCCCAGACGGTGAAGGGACACACCCTGGGGCCGGACTTCGAGTCGCGCAACGCCAACCACCAGATGAAGAAGCTGACGACGGCGCAGTTCCGCCGCATGCGCGACGTGCTGGAGCTGCCCATCCCGGACAGCGCGCTGAGTGGGGACGTGGTGCCGTTCTGGCACCCTGGCGAGGATGCGCCGGAAGTGCGGTATCTGCGGGAGCGCCGCGCTGCTCTGGGAGGCTCCGTCCCGGTGCGCAGGGCGGTCGCCAAGCCCCTGCCACAGCCGCCGTCCCGGCCCTTCGAAGCCCTGCAGAAGGGCTCCGGCAAGCAGGAGATGGCCACCACCATGGCACTCGTCCGCCTGGTCAAGGAGCTGATGCGCGACCCGGAGACGGGGCAGCGCTGGGTGCCCATCATCCCGGACGAGGCCCGGACGTTCGGCATGGAGTCCCTGTTCCCGACGGCCGGGATCTACTCGCACGACGGCCAGAACTACGCACCCGTCGACGCGGATCAGCTCCTCTACTACCGGGAGGCCAAGACCGGCCAGCTCATCGACGAAGGCATCACCGAGGCGGGCTCCATGGCCGAGTTCACCGCAGCCGCGACCTCGTACGCCACACACGGTGAACCCATGATCCCCTTCTACATCTTCTACGCCATGTTCGGGTTCCAGCGCACCGGTGACCAGTTCTGGGCATTGGCCGACCAGTTGGGGCGCGGCTTCGTCATCGGCGCGACGGCCGGCCGCACGACGATGACCGGCGAGGGGCTGCAGCACGCCGACGGCCATTCCCATCTGCTGTCGTCCACCAATCCGGCGGCGGTGAGCTATGACCCGGCCTTCGCGTACGAGATCGCGGTGATCGTCAGGGACGGGCTGAGGCGTATGTACGGCGAGGACCCCGAGGACGTCTTCTACTACCTGACGGTCTACAACGAGCCGAAGCCCCAACCGCCCATGCCTGCGGGGCCGTCGATCGAGGAGGGAATCCTGCGGGGCATCTACCGCTTCAGGCGGGCCGCCTCCCACGATGCCGGGCCGGCCGTCCAGCTGCTGGCGTCGGGAACGGCCATCCACTGGGCCCTGGAGGCTCAGGATCTCCTCGCGTCGCACTGGGGCGTCCACGCCGACGTGTGGTCGGTGACCTCATGGACGGAGCTGCGCCGCGACGCGCTGAGCGCTGACCGGGCGCGGCTGCGGGGTGAGCGGCGCGACCCGTACGTGACGCGCGCGCTGTCAGGTGTGCGGGGCCCGGTCCTCGCCGTGAGCGACTGGATGCGGCAGGTGCCCGACCAGATCAGCCAGTGGGTCGAGCAGGACTACTCGTCCTTGGGGACGGATGGCTTCGGCCTGTCGGACACCCGGGACGCGGTGCGCCGCTATTTCCATGTGGACGCCGAGTCGATCGTGGTGGCGGCGCTGGACCGGCTGGCGGGGACCGGGGCGATCGACGCGCAGACGGTCACGAAGGCCCGCGACCGCTACGGCTGGCGGGACTGATCCGGAGCCGCGAACGCCCGCCTGGGCATACGTCTTCCCGACGGCCCAGACCAGCCGCATCGTGGACATGGTGCCTTCTGCAACGAGTACGTCGCCCTGCACGTCGACGGCACGCGGCCGCCGCGGCTCACGTGGGGCCCCGCAGGCTCCCCGTCGCGTAGGGGAGCCCGCGTCAGTAACTGCCGGGCCCGTCCTCCGTGCCGACGAAGACGGAAAACCGGAGCCCGCCGCTCACCATGGCCGCACAGCGGCGCGTAGCGGCTCAGGCGACGCCGGCGCGACGGACAGTGCGCCCCCGCTCGCGGCCACAGGGCCGGTGTGCGGGGGCGCGGCGGCGTGTGACCGGAATCCCGTCACGTGCGCGTCATGGCGAACCGTTCAGTGGCGGGTCACCTGGGGCGCGATGTCCTCGGTGAATCCCTCGCCTGTGGTGTACGCGAACTTGTCGGCCTTGGCGGGGGCGGTGCCGCAGAACGCGGCCTCCAGCGTGCCGCCGAGGAGCGTGTTGACGGTTCCGTTGTTGGAGGTGTTCGCCATCGACGTCATGCTGCGCTTGCCGTCAGCCGTGGCGAAGGCGTACGTGTAGTAGCCCTGGACGGTGCCCGTGTGGCCGTACACCGTCACGCCGCAGGAGAGCTTGCGGCCGCGCAGGCCGAGTCCGTAGGACTGGGTGCCGTCCGCGTTGACCGGAACCATGCGCATCATCTCCTGCAGCTGCGCCTTGGGCACGAGCCTGCCGGAGACGAGGGAGGAGAAGAACCGGTTCAGGTCGGCCGCGTTGGAGATGACCGCTCCGGCCGACTGTGCCCACGAGACGGTCTGCTCGGTGGAGTCCACCAGCGGCAGCGTGGTGTCGTCCTGACGCAGGTAACCGCGTGCGTAGGAACCGGAGATGGTGGTCTGCGGGTGCACGTAGGAGGTGTGCTTGAGCTGCAGCGGCTCGAAGATGCGCTGCTGGTAGTGGGTGGCCATCGGCACACCGGTGACGTGCTCGATGAGCTGGCCCAGCACCACGAAGTTGGTGTTGGAGTAGCTGTAGGCGGCCCCCGGCTCGTTGTTCACCTGGTGGGCCGTCGAACGGTCGATCAGCTCCTGGTAGGTGAACACTTTGTTCCGCACGGACTCGAAGCCGGGAACGGTGGACGAGAACATCTCGTTGGTGTAGTCCCACAGACCACTGCGGTGGCTGAGCAGGTGCCGCACCGTGATGCGGTCATCCGGCAGCGGCTTCGGGAGATAGGCGTTCGCCGGGGCGTCGAGGTCGATGCGCCCCTCGGCGACCAGCTGCATGAGCACCACCGTGGTGAACGTCTTGCTGACGCTGCCGACCCGGAACCGGCGGTCGGCGTCCATCGCGGCGTGCGTGGCGGTGTCCGCCTGCCCCGACGAGATGCGATAGGTGGAGTTGCCCGCGTCGATACGGGTGAGGGCGCCTGGCGCGCCGCCGGCCATGGCCTGCTTCTGCACGGTGAGGACCGAGGCGACAGAAGGGGTGGGGAGGGAGGAGGAGGTGGCTGCGCTCGCCGGGGTGGCGGCCAGGGTGGCCAGCACGGCGGAGCCTGCGAGCACGACGCTCGCATTCTTGATGTGCATCCGGGTCTTTCTGGTCTGGGATCGGGCGTGACGCCGTGGTCCGGTCCGATGGAGTGGACGACCGTCACTGGAGGAGAAACTGAGTGACCGTGATGCCGCGCCCCAGTACTCACGCGGGGGCGGACGGTGGTGCGGCGCCACCACGTGGGCGGCGCCGAATGCATCTTAATACTGTGACAGTGTTGCGTGGTTCGGTGGTCATGCGCGCCGCTGATGCCCACTCGTTGGTCACACTGTCCTGGGGCATTCGGGCACGGCCCGCTCGGACATCGTGACTGGCAGGGTTCCTGGCCACCGTCACCGCCCGTCTGGCGATCAACGTCGCCCAGTCCGCCGGGGTGCGGCGCGAGTCCCACGCGGGGACTGGTGCTCGCCGCGCCTGGGGCCTGCACCTCGGTGACGCGGCACGCCTACGCGAGTCGGCGCGGCTGGCAGCTCCACCACATTGACGTGGACGTACAGTTCGACCCGCCAGGACAGATCGTCAGGAACATCACGCTCACCCGGGATCTGGAGCCTGCCCAGATCGAGAGGCTGCTGGCGTCGGCCGGCCGTTGCCCGGTGCACAGCCTGCTCACGGGCGACGCGGCGATCGTCACGGTGCCGACGGTGGTGACGCCGCAGCGCCGGCCTGAGGCCTCCTGAAGATCGTGGCGTCGGCGTCGTCTCTCCTGCGCGGCACGGTCCGTGGAGCCTGGCCGGCGTCGGGCGCCGGTGTGAGGGGCGCGTCGTCTTGCGCTGCGATGTCGCGGAGCGCAGGTTCATGGCCTTCTGGATGGACGGGAACCGCGTGCTCGCGGGCATGAACGTCATTGTGTGGGACGTCGTCGATCCGATCCGTGCCCTGGTCCTGTCCGGGTCCGACATCGACGCCCGCCTCACCGTCCCGATGTACCCCGGGGCAGCCTTCTCCCCTGACGCAACGGTCGCCGGGGGCCGAACGACGGGATCGCAGGTCATCCCCGCCTCTCACCCCGTATCGGCCGCTCGCCGACGTTCCCGTCACCGGCATCCGAGCCGGTGGCGTCCGCGCCGCCTGTCACAAACACCCGCGGCGTCCGGTCGTACTCAATGACCAACCAAGGCTTTCGGAGCAACCGTGTCAATCAGTCAACGACAAATCTCCACCACGGTGCTGGTGACCGGCACGGGGGAGCGGGCCCGCGGGCGGCGATCGAGCGGTCCGAGGCAGGCGTCGGCGTCCTGGCCGTCGGCAAGCGTGCCAAGGAGGACGGCCACACGGCGCTCGCCGCCGGAGGGATCAACGCGGCCCTGGCCAACGTGGACCCCGAGGACAGCTGGCAGCAGCACGCCGCCTGCACCCTCAAGGAAGGCCCGCACGGCGCCAACCGTTCCGGCGGCAACAGCCTCATCGAACCGCTCGTCTTCGGCCGCATCACCGCACGGGCCGCGCCGACGTCTCCGTCCCACCCCGACAGCCATCACACAAAGGAAGTGGCCTCGCCATGCTCAGGAACCGCCAGCAGAAGACCCGCTCCGGAACCAGCCGGTACGCGGCACTGGCAGGTGTGTACACCGTTGATCCGGTACACAGCAGGATCGGCTTCTCCGTCCGACACGCCATGATCACGAATGTGCGCGGGACGTTCGGGGCTTTCGAGGGGATCCTCCAGCTCGACGGGGCGCGACCTGCCCGGTCCAAGGCCTATCTGAGTGTCCAGACCGACAGCCTGGACACGGGCATGCCGGAGCGGGACGCGCACCTGATGGGCCCCGACATCTTCGACTCCTCGACGTTTCCCCTGATGACCTTCCGGTCCACCGGACTCGTCCCTGTCGGTGACGACGGGTTCCGTATGTCCGGGGACCTCCGGATCAAGGATGTCGAACTACCCGTCACCGTCGACCTCGCGTTCGGCGGGGCCGGCCGGGACCTCCACGGGAAGAACCGGGTCGGGTTCGAGGGCACGGCCACCCTGCAGCGTTCCGACTGGGGGCTCACCTGGAACGCGGCACTGGAGACCGGAGGCGTTCTCGTCGGAGACAAGGTGAGGCTGGACCTCGACATCTCGGCGGTGCAGGTGGGCCTGGCAACCGCTGCGTGACGACGGACCCCCTGCTGGCACATCGGACTCCCACCCTGGGAGTCCGATGTACCCCCGATGCTTTCCGGACTCTTCCGAGAGAGGACGTCTGATGACCATGGCATCCGAGAACCGACTGGCCTTCAAGGCCACGGTCGAGGCGCTGACCGCCACGGCCACCGAGCTCGAAATCCGCGTCCACGACCTTCACCGGGCGCTCGCCGATCTCAACCTGCAGATGCAGGAGGTGTCCAACGCGCTGCACCACGCCTCCCGTTCGGCCGCCCCGTCCGACGACTCCATCGACGGCGAAGCCGAAGACCATCTCCCAGATACGGCACCGTAATCAGCACGCGCCGCGTGGACGGGAACGGACAGACGCTCACCCCTTTCTGGCCCGTATGTGCTCTCGCACCTCGGCCGAACAGGTGGGAGGTTCCTCCGGCCGGTCCCGCCGCGGGCTCTTCCTCGTCACGCTCACCTTTGCGATTGCGGTGGTGCTCGCCGTGGCGGCGCCCGCTGCCCTGCACGCTCCGACGTCGACTGAACAGTGGTCAAGGCAGCCCTTACCGCTACTCGCGCGCACGTCGGCCTCAGGCAGATCAGCCGGCGTGGTGGCGACCGATGGGACTGCCGAGGGCACGGCTCTCCGTTCGTCCTGGCCGCATGCCCGAAGCCCGGGCCGGACAACGGCACCGAGATCAGCACCAGATGCCTCCTGTTCGGCGCGCGGACGCCAGGCGTGCCCTTGCTGCGAGCGATATCTCATCGTCCAGTCCTATGTGGACGTGTGCCTGGACGGCTGCCTGGACAACGAGGATCGCTTTCCGGAAGCCCGAAAAGTCCAGTTCGCCAAAGAATTCATCAGAACCACGTCCGACTGGCGGGCGCCCTGGTTCAACGACCGGATCGGTCGGTAGACGTTGTCACATCTTCTGCGGCTGTCCGGTCTGTAGGAGTGAGCGCACGAAGATGTGGCGCGATCATCCTGCCGACCAGGTGTCACGTCTGCTGAAGCCTTCCCGAACACCCTGGAGGTCGATCAGTGCGGCGGCTGCGTCGAGTGGTGCCGTGTGAGATGGAGGATGCCGTATGGACCGTGCGGATGACGCGGTGCCGATCGTGGAACTGCTCGACGAGCGGCGGCATCTGCTGGATGTCGCGCAGTGGATGCTCGGCAGCAGCACCGAGGCCGAGAGCGTGATCGACGAGACCTACCGGCGGTGGTACGGGCTGCCTCGCCCGGCGCGGGCACAGATTGCCGCGCCCCGTTCATGGCTCGCACAGGTCGTCGGCGGCATCTGCCTGGCCAGGCTGTCCCTGCCCGGAGTGGGGAGGAGCGAAGCCCGGAACGACGGGGAGACGTGGGCGGGTGCGGAACGTCCTGACGGAATGCTTCAGGAGGCGGTAGGCGAGGTTCTGCGGGGTGCGCTGGTCTCGTTGTCTCCGGCCGAGCGGGCGGCGTTGATCCTCAATGACGTCTTCGGCCCGGCCCGGCGCCGGGCCGAAGACGCCGGGGAGCAGTCGGAGCGCGCCGACCCGGCCGACCACGTACTGCGCAGCCTCGGAGCACGACGCCTGCAGCGCACGGCACCGAACCATCACGACTCGGTGGCCCGTGCCTTCCGGCAGGCATGGCTGACGCAGGACGCGGCACTGCTGACCTCGTTGCTGGCACCCGATGCGGCAGCACTCTTCGACGGCGGCGGCAAGGTCCGGGCCCTGGTCACGCCCGTACACGGCAACCAGCAAGTCGCCCGCAGCCTGCTGTCACTGCTGCCCGGTTCCCCACGCACCAGCCTGGACACCCGGTCCGTCAACGGACGGACCGGTCTCGTGGCGACCTGCGACCGCCGGGTCGCCGCGGTCATCAGCCTCGACACCGCCGACCACCGCATCACCCACGTCTGGGCCACCCTCAACCCGGACAAACTCCGCCGATGGAATCGGGCACGCACCCCTCCAGGCCCGCCGAACGACTGGTGACGACGCCGCCGAGCACGCGAGGAACGAGGCGTGAGACCATGGTTCACACGTTGGTGCACGGTGGGTCGAGACGGTACGGGCAGTGCACGCGGCTGGACGATGAACATGGGATCGCACCCGCCACGATCTGCGGATACTGCTCCGCGGGTAACCGCTTGGAGATGCCGGAACCTGTCACACCACGTGGACTGTTCCGGTCTAGAGATCAGATGCGACGGGAGCAGCCGTGACCACACGAGACCACAGCACCTGGGGCAGCCGGGCAACCGACGACGGAGCGTGCCATCGCGCGGCAACCGCATCACCACGCCGCTCCACCGCACCGACACCCGGAAAATGGGAGACAGCAGGACCATGCAGCAGGAGACGTCCCGCTCGGAAAGCACTATCAAAGAGGCCGTTTCCGTGTTCGTGGAGCTCCGTCCGCGTCTCTTCGGTATCGCATACCGAGTGCTGGGAAGCGCGGTCGAGGCAGAAGATGTGATTCAGGAAGTGTGGCTACGCTGGCAGAAGACCGACCGTTCGACGGTGGTCAGCCCCGTGGCTTTTCTGTCGAGTGCGACCACCCGGCTGGCCATCAACGTGGCTCAGTCCGCCCGTGTGCGCCGCGAGACCTACATCGGTCCTTGGCTGCCCGAGCCCCTCGACACGAGCGCCGACCCGGAGGCGGGGGCCGAGCGTGCGGAGGCCCTCGAACTGGCGCTGCTCCTCCTGATGGAGAGACTCAATCCCACCGAGCGCGCCGCGTACGTGCTCCGCGAGGCGTTCGACTACGCCTACGCCGAGATAGCGGAGATCCTTCAGCTCAGCCTGGTCAACGTGCGGAAGATCGTGAGCCGGGCCCGCCGGCATCTCTCGGACGACCGGCGAGTCACCGTGGACACGGACGAGCACCGCAGGCTCCTCGAAGCTTTCGTCGCGGCAGCGCAAACGGGAAACGTGGCCGCGCTCGAGGCCCTCCTCACGCCGGACGCCGTCAGTCTGTCCGACGGCAACGGCCTGCGAGGCGCCGCTCGCATGCCCGTTGTGGGCCGCTCCCGCGTGGCGAACCTGGCGACGGCCACCCACCAGTTCTGGCGCGACGCGGAGGTCCGCGCCGTGCAGGCCAACGGACGGCACGCCGTGGTGATCTACCGCAACGGCCGGCCCACGACCTTCCTGGCGATCGCGGCGTCGCAACGGGGCATTCACCAGCTGATGTGGGTGTTCAGCCCCAGCAAGATCGCCGCGTTCTTCGACTCGCACTCGCGTTCCACGTCGGCACTCGGCATTCGGCCTCCACGTCGGCACTCGCCGCTCGGCGCTCTCAGGGACGCATCGTAGCCACGACGTGGTCGCACCGACGGCACCGTGTTCCACGCTGTCGGTTTCACCTGTGTTCCGGAGTGCACTCCTGCATATGATGGCTCGGGGGTACCCCTCCCGGCGCTTCGGCCGAACAGCACCGCAAGCGGGTCGGCAGGGGCGTGACACGAAGGGTCGAGGATGAGAGGAACACATGGCCTCCGGCACCCGCGCTGCGCACAACATTGAGATCACCGCTGAGAGTCTCCAGGAGGAACTGGCACGCCTGGAGATTCAGAAGCAGGCGCTGGAGAGGGAACTGGCCGCGGTCGTAGCGCACCTCGGCTCCGTCCAGCGGGCCCTCAGCGCGATCGAGGGCCTGATACTCACCGCGCCCGACTCGGTCCCCGTGGGCGCTCCCCACGTTGCGGCCGCCGACGTGGACCAGGCATCGGCGCCCGCGAAGCCACAACCGGATCCGGCCTCCTCCGCGCCGGCCGATGGCGCGCCGAAGAAGGCCGCACCGCGGATCCGTCAGCCCGAGAGCCGGCAGGACGCCAAGCAGCGTTCCGCCTCCGAGACCGCAGACGGACAGCGGAAGTACGGGGAGCTCACCGAGCAGATCCTCGAGTATTTCGGCACGGTCGGCCAGGCGGACGTGCGTGCACGCGATGTGGCCGCGGCGCTCGGCCGCGATGCCGACAACGGGAGTATCAACGCGGTCCGGAGCACACTCGATCGCCTGGTCGGCACGTCGCGTGTCCGCCGTACCGGTCGGGGGCTCTACCGCGCCACACGCTCCTAGCGTCCGGCGGAGACGTCACCAACCAGCAGGGAGACTCGACCGGCGCGGCGGCTCCCGCACCGCGAGCAAGGTCCGGGCGCCACCCAAGGTGGGGTGGCGCCCGGGACGGGTCATCTGCTCGGCTCCAGGCGGCAGGTGACAACGCGCTCCGGAACCCTTCACAGGGGATCGTGTGACGCCAGGACCGAAACGCTGTGTTCAGCATATCAATACTTTGTTCCAGTCCGCACAAGCCCCTCCTGGCGGCGAACATGTTGTGTCGGCAGACGACAGTGTTACGGTGCGGACGGTCAGCCGGCGGTGCCGACGAGCACCGCGATGCACAGCCCGAACATGACCGCGGTGATGACGGTCGCCGCGCCGTACACAGCACGGCGCAGCTGCGCGTAGCGCTTGGCGTGGTGCTCTTCCACCGCAGTGATGTGGTCCGTCATGTGCTGCGTCATCTTCCGGCACATACAGATCTGCTCCTCCACGTACCACCACTCGATCTCGGCCCTCTGCCTCTCGCTCAGCCCGGTCACGCGTGCGGCGAACTCGGCAGCACGGCAGTGGGCGGTACGGCGATGGGCTTCCCAGTACAGGAATCCTTCGATGTCGGTCAGGCCGCGTGCGGCCTCGTCACTGGCGTCCACAGGGTCCTCACGGCGGGGAACGGGTCGTCGATGGGCGCAGCGGAAGCGCCCGCGCCGCGACAACACAGTGTGTACGGCCAAGGGCGTCCGCGCCTCAACGATGGATGGCGGAACTGCGTCGGTTCTGACCCTCACTGGGCACCGGATCAACTCCGCAATTCAGCATATCCCGCTCGCGATTTCGGCAGCGGGCGGGGTCCCCGCGTGTGCTCGCTGGCGTGTGACGTGCGACTGCGCACATGTCACATGTTCAAGGGGTGGTTGGTGCGCGGTGCGGGGGCTGACCTGATGTGTTGTCGAGATCGGGCGGCGGTTGGGTAAGCCGGTGCCGATGGATCCGGAGGGCGGCTGTGGCCATCCGGTACCGGGCTTCGATGTCGAGGCCGATCGAGGCCGTCAGCCCTCGTCGTCCTCGGCGGCGTCCGGGTCCCGGAGGAGGCGCAGGCCCTGGCAGGTCCGCCGGCTTCGATGTCGAACACGTAGCGGCCCAGGAAGTCCAGGGCCTGGCACCCGGCTCGTTGTGCCGCCTTCGCGGCAGGTGTCACAACAAGTCGGGTGCACTCTCGTGGGCGGGGGGCTTGGATGCCGCGTGATCCGGATCGTCGGCCGGGGCGGCGGCACGCAGGGCCGCTTCGACGCGGCGGTTGCCGGTCATGGATGCCGTGACGATCGTCATCGTCAGCAGGAGGCCGGCGGCGGCGTAGAGCGGGGTGCGGATGTCGTAGGTGGTGGCCAGCCAGCCGCCGGCGAAGGCCCCGATGGGGGCGGCGCACATGGCCAGCATGCGGGAGGTGGAGGCGACCCGGCCCATGAGGTGGGCCGGGACGATCGCCTGACGGAGGGAGGGCCCGAGCACCATCGTGGCGCCCATGGCGGCCCCGCAGACGGCGAGCGCCAGCCCGGCCAGGTACGGGTTCGGGGCAGCGGCTAGGCCCAGAATGGCGAGTCCTTCGACTGCGGCCGTGCAGGTCAGTGCGGTGCCGGTGCCGAGTCGTCGACCAAGGGAGGAGGCGACGCCCGCGCCGAGCAGACCGCCGGTGGCCTCCGCCGTGAGGAGCAGGCCGAAGCCGTAGGTGTCGATGCCGAGGCGGTCGTGCGCGAACAGGGCGAGGACGGTCTCCACGGCGAGGAAGGCGATGTTCCCGACCGCCGGGCGGAGCGCGAGCCCGAGCAGCAACCGGTCCCGGAAGACGTACGAGGCTCCGGCCCGCGCCTGCCGCAGCAGCGACTCGCGGACCTCCGGCACGGGCCGGGGCATGACGGGAAGCGATCGCACGAGCAGTGCGGAGAGCAGGAACGACACCGCGTCGGCGAGCAGCGGAACCGCCCGCCCGAGCGCGAGCAGCGCACTGCCCGCAGGCGGCCCCGCGAAGCCGGACATGGCGGTCTGGGCTCCGCGCAGGCGCGAGTTGGCTCGCTCCAGGAGTGCGGGGTCGCGGCCGAGCAGCTCCGGCAGGTAGGCCGTGGCGGCCGTGTCGAAGAAGAGCCCGCCGAGGCCGAGGAGGAAGGCGACGGCGGCGAGCAGCGCAATGCTCAGCACGTCGAGCGCGGCTGCTGCCGCCGGTATCGCGAGCAGCACCGCACGTGCCGCGTCCGTGACCCACATCGCGCGGCGACGGTCCCAGCGGTCCACCAGCGCACCGCCGAGGACCCCGAAGAGCAGCCACGGCAGCGTCCCGGCGGCTGTGACGACGGCGAGCGCCATCGGATCCCGTGTCAACGTCAGCGCGATCAGCGGCAGCGCGGCATGCGACACTCCGTCACCGAGCGAGGACACGGTCTGCGCAGTCCAGAGGCGTCCGAATTCGGTCGGCAAATTCCGTATTTCTGCGGTCACTTGGCGTCGTCCTCCGCCTGGTCGCGCGGTGCCGGGTGGAACAGTGCGAAGACGAGTGACGCGTCCGGCAGCGACGGATCGGACAGCTCCCGGTACTCGTCGGCCAGGGCCTGCAGTCGCGCCCCCAGCTGCGCGAACTGCTCCTCGGTGAGACGCAGATGCGCCATCCGTACGTGCCGCTCGCCATCCTGTGGCGACGCCTCCAGGTCCGCCACCGCATGCCGCATCAGCACATCCGGGCCTCCCTCGCCCGGATCCGGCAGCACGATCGTCCGTGCGGCCATCGCGTAGTACCGCTCGGTGACGCCCCGTACCTTCCGCGTCCGTACCACCTTCACCAGGCCCGCCCGTTCCAGCAGCCGCACGTGGTAGCTGGAACTCCCCTTGGCGAGGCCGACCCGTTCGGCGATCTGCGTGATCGTCGCCGGCTCGAAGCGGAGGACGGCCATGATCCGGTGGCGCGTGAGATTGGAGACGGCGCGCAGTTGCTCGTCCGTGGTGACGTGAAACGTCTCGGGAAGATCATCGGTAGGCATACGAACAATGGTCAACGATTCTTGACCATTGCGCAAGGAGATTTCCCACATCGGGCCACGCGGACACGCTCGCCGACGAGCCGCCCGTGCGCACCGAGACCAAATCGGGTACGCCCCGGTGTCGACCGGTGGGCGAAAAACTGGAGCGGCAGCTCGACTCGCTCACCGCCGCCGGGGGCCGGAAGATCTTCGCGGACACGACGGCCTCAACCTGAGTTGCCCAGGCAATCCGCAGGGCGCGCGCGTCAGGAGTTACGCGGGGCCACCAGGCCGGATTCGTAGGCGAGGACCACGAGGTGGGCGCGGTCACGGGCGTGGAGCTTGACCATGGCCCGGTTGATGTGGGTCTTCGCGGTCAGCGGGCTGATCACCATGCGGTCGGCGATCTGGTCGTTGGACAGGCCATGGGCGACCAGGACCACGGCTTCGCGTTCGCGGTTGGTCAGCTTCTTCAGCCCCGCGGCGGCACCCGGGTGGAGCGGCTGGCTGACGTAGCGGTTGATCAGCTTGCGGGTGATCGACGGTGCCAGCAGGGCGTCACCGCGTGCGGCGACGCGGACGGCGTGGAGGAGGTCCTGCGGCAGGATGTCCTTCACCAGGAACCCGGCGGCGCCGGCGCGCAGCGCCTCGAAGACATATTCGTCCATGCCGTAGTTGGTCAGGATGACCACGTGCACCCGGCTCAGTGTCGGGTCCGCGGCAATGCGCCGGGTCGCCTCGATGCCGTCGACGACCGGCATCTGGATGTCGATGAGCACGATGTCGGGCAGGTGCTGCCTGACGAGAGCGAGGCCCTCCTTGCCGTCGGCGGCCTCGGCCACCACCTCGATGTCGTCCTCGAGGTCGAGGAGCGCGCGGAACCCGCTGCGAATGAGCGGCTGGTCGTCGATCAGCAGGACGCGGATCATGGCGTTCGCTCGACGGGGAGCTCGGCTCGGACGGTGAAGCCGCCCTCGTCGCGGGGCTCGGCGTGCAGTCGGCCGCCGAGGGCGGTGACGCGTTCGTGCATTCCGAGGAGCCCGATGCCGGGCAGCGGGGGGTCACTCGCCGTGGCCTTGCCGTCGTCGTCGACGCGTACGCCAAGGGCGTCCGGGCGGTAGTGGATCCGGACCGAGACCGTGGTGGCGGCCGCGTGCCGGGCGACGTTGGTCAGGGACTCCTGAACGATGCGATAGGCGGTCCGCTCCACCGCGGCCGGCACGTCGCATCGCTCACCTTCGATCGTCAGTGTCGTCTCCAGTCCGTTCGTGCTCGCCCGCTTCACCAGCTCCGGTACGTGGTCCAGGCCGTGCGGCGGGGTGGTGTCGTCGTCGCGGAGCGCCTCCAGGGTCGCCCGCAGCTCCCGGGACGCCTCCCGGCCGGCCTCCTGGATCGCCAACAGGGCCTCCGGCACCTGCTCGCCGCGCTTGCGGGCCACATGAACGGCGACTTCGGCCTGCACCTTGACCACCGAGATCTGGTGCGTGAGCGAGTCGTGCAGCTCCCGCGCGATGTGCAGCCGCTCCTCGTCGGCCCGGCGCCGCGCGGTCTCTTCCCGGGTGCGTTCGGCCTCGTCCGCCCGCTGCTCGGCCTGCCGCAACGCTTCACCTGCGGCACCGGCCGCGATCAGCCAGGCGATCTCAAGGGCGCCCCGGGCCTGCGTGAACGCCTTGCCCAAGTCGTGCAGGGAGACCAGGATGCCGAGCGGGAGAGCGGCCAGCATGATGACACTCGCCACCGCCGTGAGCGTGCGGTGCCCCTCGCGCACCGCGGCGTACACCGCGAAGAGGTACGCGACGGCCGGCACGTCAAGCCCGGCCGCCTGATAGCCAACTGCACACAGCCCGGTGACGGCCAGGACGGGAATCGGGGCCCGGCGGCGGGCGACCAGCGTCAGGCCGCCGGCCACCAGCAGTGCGTACCCGAGGAGATCGAGGCCCGTTGCGGGGCGCTGCTCGGACAGCCCGGTCACCAGGAGTGCCGCCGCCATGCCGACGGCGATCGCCCAGTCCTTGACGCCCGCCCGGCCAGCGAACCGCTGACTGTTCATGCGTGCACCCTATTCGGGTGCCGGCGCGGGGGAGTCCGGCCTGGGGACGATCTGGCGGCTACTGCACACGCGGTACTTCCTCGGCTCCTGCGGCGTTCGCGGTAGCAGGCTGCCGCATCGGCGGCAGCGCGAAGTGCCTGCGCCTGCTGGACGACCGGCGGGGGGTCCGGCGGACATGCTCACCAGGTATTCAGTCGCAGGAGGAGAAGGAGAACCTCATGTCAGTCCGATACGCGGTTGCCGCACCGGCAGCCGTGCACGCTTCGGCCCAGGCGGCCGGCGTCGATGCGTATACCCTGACCGCCGCGCGATTCTGGGCCACGTCAGTCGCGCTGCTGGGGTTGGCCGGCCTGGTCATCGGCAAGATGGCGCTGACCCGTTCGGCCCGCCGTATCGGCGACGGCGGGAGAAGGCAGGCCATCGTGGCCCTGGTGGCGGGGCTGATCGCCGTGGTCGGCGGCGCACTGAATCTTGCCGTCGCGGACGGTGGTCCCGGCACCGGCAACGGAGTGGTCGGCGGCGCCTTGGCCCTGGTACTGGGGCTGATCGCCACGGTCCTCGGCCGGCTTGCCCTGGCCCGCTCCCGCCGCACCACCGCACCAGCCGACCAGCCGACCGGCTGACCGTCGCGCGTGCGAGCGCGTGTCGGGACTGCCTGTCAGGCACCGCCACGCCGGCTGCGACCCTGGTGGGAGACTCATCCCAAGCCCGGCACCCTGGCCCCGCGCAACCGTTCAGCAGAGGTTCCGTGCCCGCGTACCGCACTCACCAGGGAGGCTGCGGCGGCAGCCGGTGGGCAGGCGGGTCTCGTGCAGGACGCGGCGTCGGCGGATCGGCAGGTGATCCACGAGGATTTGGGGCGGGCCCGTACGACGTATCACCGGCTGCTGGACGGAGCCAGGGAGAGCAGCCGTCGGCCACCCCGGTCTCCGGCTCCGCCGCATCGGCTCGGGCGTCCAGTCGCTGCTGGCGGGCGGCCGCGGCAGTGACGTGTCCGATCGGGGCCTGGGTGAAGGGTTCCCGGGAGCGGTGCAGGAACGCCTGCCCGTGCAGCCGACCCGCTGCACGAAGGCACTCCGCGGTGCGAAATACTCTTCCGATGAGTTCACGCACTTCCCCGATCAGCCGGCCGATCATGATACGGAGGGCCGTCGCGCGGGACGCCAAACGTCTCACGCGGCTCGTGCGTGGCTCAGGCGCCTACGAGGGCAAGTATGCAGCCGCAGTCGCGGGCTACCGGGTCGGTCCTGATTACATCGAAGCCCACCGCGCCTTTGTGGCCGTCGGTGCCGACGAGCATGAAGGCCGGGTCCTCGGGTTCTACTCGCTCGTCCTCGCTCCAGCGGAGCTCGACCTGCTCTTCGTCGCCGACGATGTGCAAGGACGCGGTATTGGACGGCTGCTCGTGGCGCACATGCAGTCCGAGGCCCGTGCCGCCGGGATCGACCGTGTCAAGGTCGTGTCGCATCTCCCCGCCGAGGACTTCTACCACCGCGTCGGTGCGGTGCGGACCGGGACCGCGTTTGCGAACCCGCCCGCCGTGCCGTGGGACCGTCCCGAATTCGAGTTTCGCATTCCTTCGTGATGACACGGTGCGCCGATTGGCGGGACACCGGCTTCGCCTGCACGGTAACCGGCTTGCAGGAGCGGCTGGACGCCGCGCGCTCCGTGTGTGCCGTCTCCTCTGCCCTGGCGTGGTGATCGCCTGCGCCGGCGGCCTCCCTCCGGCGAATTCCTCACCTCCGGCACTCCCAGAGCCGTCGCAATCGGCACACATTCCCTGCCACCTGTCGGGTCATGGTGCTGGTGAGCCGTCTTCCGCCCCGCGCTTCGACACGCACACCCAGGACTACTACGAACGCCGCATCAAGTAAGGCGAGACCCGACGCGAAATCCGGGCCGCGTGGCGTTCGAGGCATCGGACGGAAGCCCTCCGCCCGATCAGTCCGACACAGTCATGCCCGCGTCATACGAGGTGCGGCCTTCCGGGGTGGCAGCGGACCTGATGCGGTGACCAGGGCAGGGCACACGGCCGGGAGCCGTCATTCGGCGGAAGACACTCCGGATCGCCTCCGCCTCGGCGCCGAAGGCGCGCACCGGCCCGCCGCCCTCATGAACGCCGGCCTCCATCCCACCTGCCAACAACGGCTGATGGAACTCCACCTGGAACAGGTCGAACCGTTCCGCGCCGCCGTCCGGCAGCTCGGCGTTCCCGAGCCCGCGCTCACGGCCGACCTGATCGCCGGAATGCTGCACACGGCCCTCGCCGCCGTCGAACACGGCACACCCCTCACGACGTCGCACTGTATTGCCTGACGCGGACCGGCGCGCTGCTGATGATCTGCCGGGACGGTCTGTTCGTCGTCGGGCTCGGCGTGGCTGTGCTGGGCCTGCTTTTGGTCTGCTTCACCGTGGCGATGCCGTGAGCTGTCCTGGCCCCGCCCTTCGGGGCGTGGCGCTCGGCAGGGTGCCGGTCGGCCGGGTGATGGGGTGTCCGTGTCGCTCGGCTCGCGGGCGGTGGTCGGCGGTGCTGTTCACAGGGTCGGCCGCTGCCGTGTCGTATCGAGGGTTCCGGTGCTTCGCGCCACGGGGCGTGCGGGGCAGGGGTTCGTCGGGCTGTCGGCCTGGCGGGGTGGGTCGTGTGGAGCCGTGTCAGGCGGACATGGGCAGGGCGAGGGTCTCGGTGCGGCGGTGGCGGCCGCTTGCGGGGGCGTCCAGGGCGGAGGGGCGCTCGGGGGAAGGTTGCCCGCGGTGCCGGCCGGTACCGGGGTCCGTGACCGGACGAAGACGGCGAAGGGTCCTGATGGTGCGGATCGAGAGCGTCATGGTGTTCTCCGGGTGGGGGTTCCGGGCGGTTCGGGCTCGGGCTCAGATGCCGCGGGGGCCCTCGATGACGCGGACGGTCCAGAGCTGGTCGAAGTGCCAGCGGTCGAAGGCGTAGGCGTGCTCGTCCGCCTGGGCGACGGCGACCCACCGTCCGTCGTGCCGGTGGTAGACGCGGTGGCCGTCGTAGCGGAGCTGGTGGCCGTTGTCGTCTGAGCGCCAGTACGCGTAGCCCGAAGCGTCCCGCACGCCGTGCCATTCACGCTGCCCGTCCGAGAGGGACCATCCCTTGCCGATGCGGGAGAGATCGCTGTGCTTGGTCACGGTGACGACGGCGGTGGTGGGGTGAGCGCTGTGCTGGGCTGCGGGCAGGGTGGCTGCCGAGGCGGGGCCGGTGACGGCGACGAGGGCGCTGCCGGTCATCGTCACGGTGGCGGCTGCGAGGGCGACGCGGGTCATCAGCTTCTTCATGGTTCTGTCTCCTTGCTTCGCCCGCTTTGTTGTGCGGGCCGTGAACGATCGACGTGTCATGCCGAGGGCTCGTGGCCGAGGCTGAGCGACGTCATGCGTTGACGCTAACAGATCGTTGAGACGCATCAATGAATGAGCGGGTGTGACTGTCGACTCACCGAAATGAAACTGCCCGGGATGCCGCGGATTCGCGGAAGGAGGGCACGGCAAAGGGCCACGGGAATACCCGTGGCCCCAATCTGCCTGGTGGTGGCGGGTCGGTCAGGTGCAGACGGAGTCGCTCGTGGACGTCCTCATCCGGACGAGGAGGTTGCGCAGCGTCGAGAGCTCCTCGGGGGTGAAGTCGGCGAAGAGTTCCTGCTCCACGGCGGTGATGGCGTCCTGGGCCTTGACCAGGGTGCGGCTGCCTTCGTCGGTGAGTGCCACGATGTGGCGGCGCCGGTCGGCCGGATCGCGCCGGCGCTCGACGAAGTGCGTGTCCTCGAGATCGTTCAGGATCCCGCACAGGATGCTGGGATCCACCTCCAGGACCTCCGCCATGCCCTTCTGGCTCATGTGCCCCGACTCGCCCAGCAGCACCAGCGTCGCGCCTTGGCGTGGTGTCAGTCCGCACTGCTTGAAGGCGTGCTCGGTGCGGGCGTAGGCGATGGCGCCGTGCCGGGCGAGCAGGAAGCCGAGGCGGTCGAGGGGTTCGGCCTCGACGGTGCCGGTCGGGTCCGCAGTCATTGTCACCCCACTTACCTTGCCTGTCGGCAAACTATTACCCGGATCAAATCATCTATCGGTATCGATGGTAGCAGGGGCTCAAAGATATGGGGGCTGTGGCGGGAGCAGGGCTGGCAGGGGCGGGGCCGCGGTGACGGGCGGACAGGCTGGTCGGCGGCTCCGCCATGGTGTCTCGGACCGCTCGGGCGGGCTGCTCCTCGCCCGGTGACCGGAGCCGGTCCGCGATCCGGCGGCCGGGGCGTTGCCGGCAGGCTGCGGCGGCCTCGAGGTCTCGTCGGGCCCGCGGCCTTCTGCTGCCGCGCCTCATGGCACCGGCCGCCGGTTGGGAGGGGTGACCTGCTCGCAAAGGCTCACCGCTTGCTTCGAGGCTGGGCGGCTGGGGCGGTGCGGTGACGGGAGCGCCCGCGGCCAGGTGGCCCTCCACGGCCCACTCGGATGAGCGCCGCGCCATTGCCACCGCTACTCGGAGTAACACAGTACGGCGCAACCGGTGACCCCTGCCGGGTTCGGCTGAGTGGTGGGTGCCGCCGGCCGGTCGGCGGGCATGGTTCCGGCCGCCTGACGGATGTTGTGGCGGGAGGCTTTAACGGATCCTGGAGCGCATGAGTCACGGCGTAACGCCGGGCCGGGCCGGGAGGAGGTTGGTCTTATGACGATCCGCCTGACGTTGGTGAGTGCACCCCGCGGTGACGCCGCCGTGGATCGACTCCTCGGTGACGCTCCGCTGAGTGAGCGCGGTGTGCGTAGGGCCGGCGCCGGGGGAGCAGCGCTCCCTCTCCACAGGATGGCCGTCCGGGCGCCCTCGGTCCGCTGCGCGCAGACCGCGGACGCCTTCGGCCTGGTGGCAGCGGTCGAACCCGCGCTGCGGGATCTCGACCTGGGCACATGGTGCGGTCGCACCGTCGACGACATCGCCGCAGCCGACCCCGACGGGTTCAGCGCCTGGCTCACGGACCCGGATGCCGCGCCGCACGAAGGCGAGTCGGTGCGCCGGCTGTGCCGCCGCACAGCCGACTGGATGAACAGCGTGGCGCCCGACACGGGCCACGTAGTGGCCATCACCGAAGCAGCCGTAGTCCGGGCCGCGCTCGTTCATGCTCTGGCCGCACCGGCAAGAGCCTTCTGGCGTCTGGCCGTGCCACCCCTGTCCCCGGTCTCTCTCACCTGGCGAGGCGGCCACTGGGACGTCCGGCTCGGCTACGCCACCGGCCGGGAGAACCAGCGGCGGTTCCTCGCGCCGTCAGCGACGCTCGCGCGAGGCGATAGTGATCAGTTCGAGGCGGCCCACCTGAGCGCCCCGAAACGATCAAGTTCGTTCCGGGGAACGGTCTTCGCCGGCTGCGGGTAGGCCCTCACCGGCGCACTCCGCCGTTCCCCCAGGCGATCCTCTCGGTCACGATTGCCTCGGCGGTGATCGACGGGCAGAGCCCATGATGCGGCTGGCCGCCGGCCCGCGCAGACGGAATTCGAGCGCGGTCCGGCGG
Source organism: Streptomyces sp. 142MFCol3.1 (assembly GCF_000424945.1). Classification (NCBI taxonomy): domain Bacteria; kingdom Bacillati; phylum Actinomycetota; class Actinomycetes; order Kitasatosporales; family Streptomycetaceae; genus Streptomyces; species Streptomyces sp. 142MFCol3.1. The sequence continues at coordinate 75,544 of NZ_AUKV01000025.1, read as the reverse complement.
CCCGTAGGGCCACTGCGGATCCACCTCGCCGCCGACGAGACCGGGCACGTCCACGGGCGGCAGTTGCCCCTGGCGCTCCAGCGCATAGGTCAGCTCCCGCACCTGCTCAGCGATCGCGTGGGCCTGTGTGAAACGCGAGGGCCTGTGTGAAAGGCGTCGCCCTCCGGGTGAGCTTCCGATGCCAGAGCTGCCGACCATGGGGCAAAGGGGGGGAAGGCCACGGTCAGCGGTCAGCGCAGTCCAGGAGGATTTCGATGTCTCATCGGGCAGGCCGTTCGGGGATTGTCGGAAGAACCTTCTCAGCGATGTCGAGGAGAACACGGTCGTCCGGGAGGGCTCCGGACGTGCTCCACACGGTGATGTCGCAGTAGCCGCCCCGGTCCTTACGGTCGAGGGCCACGGTCAGTGTCCTGGCCAGGGGACCTTGTTCGACCGGTCCGCCGGATCCGCCGCTCCCGAGGTTGATCTCGAGCTTCATGGTGTGATCCGAGGAGAAGACCGCGGGCCTGTCGAGAACCGTGAGGGTTTTGATGTCCTTCTCATCCCCGAACTTCATCAGCTTCACGTACTGGTCAGTCGTCAGTTCGTTGTAGGTGGCCGAGACGTTCACGGTGTACGTGTCGAGCGTGACCTCGGCCTCCGGCTGGGCGACCTTCCCATCGGTCAGGGGAGCGGTGTTGCTGGTGCCGGAAGCGGTGGTCGCGGTTTCTCCGGGAGTGCCGAGGAGCTTGGCCAGGTCTGGCCGGTTGAGCGCCTTGCACAGCTCTTCACCCGTCACGGCCTGGGGCGTCGTCTTGTAGGCCTTCGGCAGCTCCTCGTGTTCTTCGCCCGAGCACGAGGCGGGCTGCGGGGTGCTGTCGTCGGACGGCGTCACGCGTGGGGCCACCCATAGCGCGGCCGCGAGTGCGCCGACCACGGCCACGGCGGCGACGGCCTGGCCCCACGCGCCGGGTTCCTTCTCCGGGGTGTCCGGGGCGGGACGCGGCCCAGCTCCGGCCTGGGTCCGGGAGACAGCATCGACCGCTGCCCCGTCTGCCGAGGCCGCCGGCGGGGCCCGGCGTGCGCGCAGGGCCCTCACCACCCCGTGGACGCGGATCGCGGTGAACACGAGGAACAGCATGCCGAGACCGGCCGCGATGCGATCGTGATCGCGGACGGCGAGATACATGATGCGTACGCCGAGGACGGAACCTACCGCGATGAGCAGGGGCTCGCGGACCCAGAACGGCAGGAGACGGAGGAGGAAACCGAGCATCCGGCGATCTCATCAGGACAAGACCACATCCGCCGTGGTGGAAGCCACAGTTCCGGGTACCTGCAGGGTCTGCCGAAGCAAAAGCCGCCAAGCCGACCATCCCCAGATCGCTATCGGGACGGCATCGGGTGCAGGCGCTGGGGGCCAGGTCCTCGCCTTCGGCGTCCTCCTCGACCTGCCCGCGCTGATCGTCTTCGCGCTCTTCCAGGGATGGTTCGGCCACGGCGTCGCCGGCTCTGCTGTCAAGTGCTGAGCCAAGGCTGCCTGAGGTTCTGGACCGGTCCACTGCCCAACAACAAGAGGGGGAAGGCATGCCGGGCCTGGAGGCCAGCGGTCTTCTCGCAGGACCGAAGAAGGCGACGGGGGAGGGCAGTGCGTACTCGCAGAAAGCAGCCTCCGCCAACTCGTCAAGCCACTGCCCTCACCTTCGCTGCCGCCATCACAACTGCCCTGGTCGCACTGAGCCAGTGATACTCCAGCGGTAGGCCGGCCAGTTGCCGGCCAGGCCGACTGCGACGCTCGGAGCAGCCGCGTTCTGGAAGGCCGAACGTCGCTCCGTGATGCCGAGAGGCGGCAGCTGACGCTCTGCTACTGCCCGAGAGCCGTCAGGCAGCCGGCTCCTGAATCGGATCAGCGACTTCCATCTCCGGGGGAGGAATCATCGGGATTGATGCCGGTGAAAGCTGACGGGTCCTTCGTCCCACTAGGACGCTGAGACCTGCCGCGGCGCCCGGCTTCGTGCATGCCTCGAGACTTGCCCTTTGCCTGGTCTTCCGCGCTTGTGCTCAGGCTCTCTGAGGGGGTACCCGCGCCCGATGCTTCTTTCTCCCTCAAGGTGGGCGCCAACAGCTACCCGGGCTGAGGCGCTGAGGGCTGTTCCCCGGACCGGCTGCGCGGCCTGAGGCAGCCGAAACACGCCCTTGAGGTCTGTCGGGTACTCCGCGCTTCCTCAGCAACAGGCAGCGTCCCCTTAGCAGTTGGGAGTCCGTGTGCCCTTGCATGCAGGAGGCGAATTCCGCCATTCATCCGGTAATTCGGGGATGTCCTGCTCTCGGCGTGCGCCTGCTGATGACACCGCCCAGACTGGGGAGAGGCGGAGTGATGAGCGCAGCCCACCGGCTGTCCTCCAGCCCGGGCCTCTCCTGAGACGGCGAGGGCCCATTCGCGGGCAGCGCCCGCCGGCCGAATCTGCCCGGCATCCCTCTGAAGGGAAATCTGATGGCTGAGGTACCCAAGATCGCTCTTGCCGCCGCGGTTATCGGCGGGTACGTCCTAGGCCGCACGAAGAAGGGACGGGTCGCGTTCGGGGCGGCGACCTACCTCGCCGGCCGGCGGTTCGGACTGGAACCCCAGCAATTGCTGGTGGAGGGGGCCAAGAGGGTGCGCGAGCTTCCGCAGTTCGCTGACCTCAGCGAGCAGATCCGCGGTGAGGCTCTTGACGCAGGGCGCATGGCCCTGAGCGCGGTGGCAGATCGCACGTTCGCCGATCTGGCCGACTCCTTGCAGCAGCGCACAGAGCGCATAGGAAGCAAGGGCGAGGAGCGGCGGCAGGAAACGGACGAGGAGCCGGAGGAGGAGTACGAGGAAGAGCCGGAGGAGGAGGGCGAGGACGAGTACGACGAGGACGAGGAGGAAGAGCCGGAGGACGAGGAAGAATCTGAGGAAGAGGCGGAGGAAGAAGAGGCGGCCGAGGAGGAAGCGCGAAAGCCCCCTCCTCGCCGACAGGCAGCCCGGAAGTCGGGCGAGCACCACGACGGGAGCGGTTCTCGACGCCGTCATGAGCGTGGTCCCAAGAAGGCCGCCGCCCGCAAGGCACCTGCCAAGAAGTCGGCGCCTGCGAAAAAGACAGCCGTGAAGAAGTCGGCCCCTGCGGATGAGGCGGCTACGAGGAAGACATCAAAGGCGAGGAAGTCCACCGCTCCGCCCAGGAAGGCCACCGCGAAGAAGACCGCCGCGAAGAAGACGACGGCAAAGAAGGCGTCATCACGGCGGCGGAGGTAAAGCCATGACCGACAGGGCGCGCGACAACGGAAGCGGCCAGGACTCGGGATTCGACCAGCTGCAAGGGGCACTGAAGAGCTTTCTGGGCGCCCAGATCGGGAACCTGGCGGACAAAGCCAGCGACAAACTGGGCGACATCACCGATGGCCTCACGGATGTGACGGAAAACGGCGGCGTGCTTCCCAAGGCGGGATCGCGCATGCTCCAAGGTGACTCACCGGTCAAAGCTCTGATCGGAGAAAAGGCGAAGAGCTTCAAGGACAGCGCAGTGGGCAAGGTCAAAGAGGTGTTTGGGGGTGGAGGCGGCAAGGGGCGCGGGTCCGGCACTTCGAAAGTCATGAACATCATCGAAGTGCTGGACGTAGGAAAGTCGATCCGCGAAACCTACGACTTCTGGACTCAATACGAGAAGTTCAGCAGCTTCACCAAGGGCGTCCGAAGCGCTTCGAAGGGCAAAGACGCCGAAAGTGACTGGAAGGTGAAGGTCGGGCCCTCCACTCGAGGATGGAAAGCCACAACCCAGGAACAGATACCTGATGAACGCATCGTGTGGACATCAGAGGGCGCCAAGGCCACCACGCGAGGATGCGTCAGTTTCCACGAACTGACTCCCACGCTGACACGTATTGTCCTGGTGGTTGAGTACTACCCCTCCGGCCTCTTCGAGAAGACCGGCAACATCTGGCGCGCTCAGGGCCGCCGTCTGCGATTGGATTTCAAGCACTTCCAACGCTACGTCACGTTGACCGACGAGGAACCGGAAGGCTGGCGCGGCGAAATCCGCGATGGTGAAGTAGTCCGCACCCATGAGGAGGCTGTCGAGGAGGAAGAAGCCGCCGCCGACGAGGAATACACCGACGAGGAAGACGCCGAGGACGAATACCCCGAAGGTGAGGAGGAAGACGAGGACGAATACCCCGAAGGCGAGGAGGAAGACGAGGAGGAGTACCCCGAAGGTGAGGAGGAAGACGAGGAGGACTGGGATGAGGAGGCCGAGGACACCCGGTAAGTGCTGGTTCTCATGTCCGCCGCACACCAGAGGCGGGCCGTCCCGTTCTGCCTCACATGAGGTGTTGCACACATGCCGCCATCACCGAGGCCGGCGCGCCTTCGACTCCGCCTGGCACTCACACCGACGGAGCACGTCACATCACGCCTCACCCGCCCGCGTACAACAGGCACCGCTGCTCACCACCGCGTCCACGGCAAGGGTGCCCCTTTTCTCGGCTGCTGACCGGTGGGTGACGTCACCCTGAGGAGGCGTCAGCGAAAGAAGGCGCCAAATCGGAGGAGCGCCTCCTCGTAGCGGATCCACATCCGTGCGGCGGGACGCCGACGCCATCCGTACCCCGGAACTGTCAGTCACCGCAGTACTTTCACCGCCTCGATGCGTTGCTTGCCGGCCGGAAGCGGTCCCGGAGAAGCGCCCACCGCATGAAGCCTGCGCCCGGCAGGAACGTCTGCGTGGGCATACCCCTGGTCCGTGCGTGCCGAAGTCAGGCCCGCGGCGGCGCGGCCGCACGGTCGGCTCGGCCGCCGGCGCCGAGCGGGCCGGTGGCCTGCCATGGTGCCATCGCCTGCAGCCGCGGCAGTTCATGCCGGGACACGCGCAGCACCACGGGGGGCAGGGCGGCACGCACCGGCTGTGTCAGGCGCAGCCAGCCGGGTGCGTAGACAGCGGTGCGGCGCCGCTCCACGCCGCGGATCAGGCGCGCCGCCACGGCTTGCGCCGTCATCACCCGGCGGGCCGGCGGCGGCATATGGGCCCGTAGTTCGCGCAGTACGGCGTGTTCGTCGGCGTCGCGGACCATGTCGGTGTCGATCCAGTTGAGGTAGGCGATACCCACGCTGACCCGCTCGTGCGCCACCTCTGCGCGCAGCGCGTGTGCAAAGGCTTCGACGCCGGCCTTGGAGGCGCAGTAGGCACTCATCAGGGGTGCCGCGCCGATGGATGCCAGGGAAGCCACCTGGAGGAAGTGGCCAGCCGTCGCCACCAGATCGGGCAGGAAGGCGCGAGCGGTGTGGGCGCTGCCGACAAGGTTCACGTCGATGACACGGCGCCAGGTGGCAGGATCCGATGTGGCGAAGGGACCGCCCTCGGCGATGCCGGCGTTCGCGATCACGACCGACGCGGGCCCGAGCTGACGACGTACTTCGCGGGCAGCCGTGTCGAGTGCCGCAGGGTCCGTCACGTCGGCAACGAGGGGCAGCGCCGGGGTGGGAAGGGTCTCGCTCACCGCGCGCAGGGCGGCAGACTCATGCCCGAGCAGGGCGATTCGGGCGCCGCGACCGGCCGCCTCGCGTGCCAGCGCCGCGCCCAGGCCGCGAGCGGCTCCTGTCACCACCACCGTACGGTTGTTGAGCGGACTGCTATGCATGACTTTGCCTTCCCGTCCTGCCACGAACCCGCTTCGCCACTGATTCTCGCCCGGCGACGGGGACGGATGCGCGGTCACCCCTGTGTCGGGGACGGTCCCGCCGTGTGGTCCGGGTGGCCGTGGGTGCGGCGCTCTTCCTTCAGTCGCGCCTCGTACAGATGGTTGCGGCTTCCCGCGAGCTCCCGGCGCACGTCGGCTTCCAGTTCACGGAAGGGCTGGTAGTAGGTGTCGTTGTAGGCCTCGACGATCTGGAACGTCCAGTGGTCCGGGATGACGTTGCGGCCGAGGATCTCCGAACGGACCTTTTGAGCCCAGTGAGGGTGCCCGGCGTCATCCAAGAGCTGGACGGCGTCGTCCAGTTGGAGATCGGCGGTACCGGTGAGCTGGTGGAAGTCGTACAGACGTCCCCTGGCCCGTTCGGTCGTCTCCAGCGCCTTCGACAGCGCCCCCAGGGCCCGCACGGTCTTGTTGTCGGGCCCGGCGGAGGGCTGGTCGTTCGGCTCGGGCTGCTCTGAGGGGTTCATGTGTCCTCCGTGTGGTGCGGGCGGGGCTGGGGCGTGCCTGGAGGTCATCGCCTCGTTCCGGTGCGGTCACGGTCGGCGAGGCGTCGCTGGGAGCGGGCCAGTCCGGGGGGCCGATGCCGGCGCAGGGCCGCCCTGGCGGCGTTGGCGCCCGGCGCCCCGTGCACGCCGCCACCTGGGTGAGCCCCGGCGGAGGCGAGGAAGAGGCCCGCCACGGGTGTCTCGGGCCGCCCGGCGCCCGGCAAGGGCCGGAAGACGAGCTGCTGATGGATGGCGGTGGCGCCGTCCTTCAGATTGCTGTCGAGTGCCTGGAGCGTGGGCGGCGCCAGGACACGGCGGGCGCGGACCAGCGAGCGGAATCCCGGCGCGAACCGCTCCACCTGCTGTTCCACCCGGTCGGCCATGAGGTTCTGTTCATCTGCACTCCACGTGCCCGTGATGCCCTCGTCCCCGGCGTCCCCGGTGATCGTGTGCGGCACGTGGGTGTAGGCCCAAGCCGATTCTGTGCCGAGGGGGGAGCGAGAGGGGTCAGCCAGCGTCATCTGACCGAACAGCAAGAAGGGGCGGTCCGGCAGCTGGCACATGGCGATCTGGGCGGCGAAGCGTGTGAGCTCGTCCAGACCGTCGGCCAGGTGTACCGTACCGGCGCGCGCTGTCTGCTCGGTTTGCCAGGGCACCCGGCCGTCCAGTGCCCAGTCCACTTTGAAGGTGGCGAAGTCCCATTGGAAGCGCTGCAGGTCGGCGAGGAGTTGGCCGGGCAGATGCTCCGAGGCGACGAGCTCGCCGTAGAGGGCCGGCACGGACACGTCAGCGAGTACCGCCTTGCGGGCCGACACGCTCTCGCCGCCTGCCGTACGCACGCCCGTCGCCCGCCCGCCCCGGATCACAACGGACTCGACCCGCTGCTTGCAGCGCAGCTGTCCGCCGAGGGACTCCAGGCGCCGGACGAGTGCCTGGGTGAGGGCTCCGGAGCCGCCGACGGGCACGGGAAAGCCGTAGGTCTGTCCCAGCATGGCCATCAGCCAGCCGAAACCTCCGCTGCCGGCCGATTCCGGGGCGAGGTCGGCGTGCAGCGCGTTGCCGGCCAGCAGCAGTCGGCCGCCCTGCCCGTTGAACTCCTCCTCACCCATGCGGCGCACAGGCAGGGCGAGCGTGCGCGCCAGGCGCAGCCCGCCCGCAGCCCGCAGCCGGGCGGCGAGCCGCGCTGTCGCCCTGACCGGGGGGAACGGGGTGAACAGCGCGTCCAGGAGATCCGCGCCCACGCGGGCCCAGGTTTCGTGCAGCCGCCGCCACGCGTCCCCGTCGCCCTGCGCAAAGGCGTCGAGGGAAGCGGCGGTGATGTCGATACGGCGGTCGAGTACGGCGCACCCTCCATCGCTCAGAGGATGCGCCAGCACACACGGTGCTTGGCTCCAGCGCAAGCCGTGTTCCTGGAGCCTGAGCCCGGCCAGCACAGGCGAGGCGGCTGCCAGAGGGTAGAACGAACTGAAGAGGTCGTTGACGAATGCGGGGTCCACGCCCCGGTCGTGGCGCACCGCGCCACCGGGCTCGGGCTGCTCCTCCAAGACGAGCACGTTCCACCCGGCGTCGGCGAGGAGGTTGGCGGCAACCAGTCCGTTGGGACCTGCACCGATCACCACAGCATCCGTCATGGCCGGCCCTCCCATCCCGTCACGGCGGCAGCGGCGGGTGTACGGCCTCGCTCCCACCCGTGCAATGAAGCGTCGGCTGTGTGCACCCGGGGCAGACGGTTGGGCCTCGTGCGGTGGCGCAGTCGGATCAGCGGCACGATGGTCACGTGGTCCAAAGGGGCAGCGGCTTGCCGGTGTGGGTGCTGCTCGACCAGCACCAGGCAGTGCATGCTTGCCGGCGGCGACTCGACCGCGCTGCGCGTGGTGGCCAGGATGTGCGCGTGGATCCTCGGCTTCGGCCGGCGGCCCTCCTCGCAGCGGGGCAGGGGCGTCCGGTGTGCCTGACGCAGAGGTCCGGAAGGACTTCGAAGCGGTTGGAGACGACGCCGTGGGGTGGCCTGTGCCGGGCGCAACGAGGTCGCCCGCACCAGACAGTGTGGGTTTTGGAAGCCGTCGTTCTGGACGGCCCACACGTCCCTTGAGTCGGCTTCGGGCAGGTGATGGCGAATGATCACGCGTGTCTCCTGTCTCTTTGCCGCTCGTTGCGCGTCAGCAGTCCACGAGTGCCCTGGATCGGGGTGGCCCAACCAGCGGCGTTTTCACCTGCGACTTTGTGACCGAGCGCAGACCTGCGATCACGTTCCGAGCCCGGTTTGCTCGTGCTGCGGTGGTCGGTGTCTGTGTCCGATGGCCCTGGGTCGTGTTCGGCCTGCCGCATCCGACCTGGTGTGGGCCGTGGCGTTGGCGGGCGGCGCATGGAGCGGATCGTGCACATGCTGTCGCGCATCTCTTGGTGGCGGGCGCGCCGGTTGGCGCCGTCGGCTGAGCGAGGTGCCCAGCATCCACAAGTGGCCTCGGTGACGGCGCACCGGGGAGTTGATCACGGTCCGCAGCCGGCCCGTCGTGGTGGCGGCTGCGATGCCTCGCCCGGCCACATCGCCGACGATCAGCGCCGTGTGCGGCCCGACCAAGGCGCTGGAGTCGAACCACGCGCTGCTGTCCCCGTAACCGGGCGGGTGCAGGTGTGAGAAGTCCACCGGGGAGGGCACCTCCGGCCGCTGGGGGAGCAGCCTGCGCTGCACGGTTGCCGCGATGGTCGTTCCCGGGCGGAGCGGCGGGCAACCTGGCCGCTTCGACGGTGTCGAGGGTCGACGTGTCCGGTGTGACGCTCACGGAAGCCAACCTGGACCCGAGCGGCACTCAAGCAGGCCGACCTGCCAAGCCGTGTCAGCCTGCCCCGGGCGTGTACCGGGCCACCACAGGGCGGTGGAAGAAGTACTGGATGTGCGGAGCCGACGTGATGCTGCCGACCGCCATCACCTGGCGCGTGCCGGGGATCGGTGTCATGTCGGTGACGGCCAGCGCCTGGTCCCGGTCGCGTGCAGTCACCTTGGACGAGCGGCCGGGCACGGGGGCGGGCCGGCGTAGCCGGTGCCGGCCGTGGTCGGCGGTCACCCGCAGTTTGCCGTTGAGCAGGACGCTGCCGTGCGCGTCGGGTGCCATCGGCCCGGTGCAGCAGGGCACGGTGGCGGTGCGGGACCAGCGGTGGCCGTCCCAGTGCAGCATGACGATCTCGGTCTGTGGCGTCTCCTCGCCGTCGGAGCCGATGCGCGAGGCGTCGTAGCGCACCTGTGCCCATGCGTCGTCGGAGGCCCGAACGGCCGCCTGGGCGACTACGGCGTCCTCGGAGAGCGTGTTCGGCAAGGTGTGATGGATCTCGGGCATGGCGAGCGATCGCCAGCCGTGGCCATCCCAACGCATCGCCGCCGGCTGGGTCTTGTGCTCCGCGACGTGGTGCGCGCCGAACGCCCAGAGGTCGCCGGCCGGTCCGGTGGCGAGCGTTGAGGCGGAGGCGGGCAGCTTCACATCGTGCCAGGAGCCCCCGTCCCAGTGCCGGGCCGTGCTGCTGCCTGCCACGGCCCATACGTCGTCGGCATCCAGCACGGCCGCACCCCGGACGGGGCCTGACAGCCCGAAGGCCGCGGGCGCGTCCGCGGGGGTGCGTTCGTACGGCGCGGGCACAGTGCGCCATGCCTTGCCGTCGAAGCGGCGGGTCTCGGTGCCGGCGAAGAGCCAGACGTTCTCCGGACCGGAAGAGCGCAGCAGGGCCGACTCCATCGGCAGCTCGGCGAGGCCGCGGGCCGCGCGCCGGTCCGCCCATCGGTGGCCGTCGTAGTGCAGGACGAGGTTGCGGGGGGCGCCGGTGTCGCCGTCCACCGTGCCGACCGCCCAGGCGTCGTCCGCCGCGGTGGCGGTGACGGCGGTGAGGCGTGCGCCGCGGGAGGCGCCCACGTAGTCGTAGTGCCAACCGCTGTCAGGGGCAGCGCGCGACGGCTGAGCGGCGGAAGCTTCCGCGCCGCTGTCCTTCGGCGGGCCGCCCTCGAAGCTGCAGCCGGCCGCCCCGAGGGCGAAGACCGCGGCGGCGGCGAGCCCCGCCAACTGTTTTGGATGCAACAGATCATTCAGCATGTCCCCGCCATCCAACCTCTCCAGGGGCGGCCGGAGAAGCCGCACAAGCAAAACGATTCCGGTACAGCTGCGACGGCTTACTGGACGATTTCGGCAACAGAGCCTCTACGTCATCCGGGTGAGGACGATCGCGCGGCTCGGTGTCGAGGTCCGGGGTCCGGGACTGCATCGGACAGAGCATCACGGTCGCCGCGACCGCCGCCGCTCACGTACCTCGCCCCGGCGTGACTCAGTGACTCGTACGGCGGCGGTGGCGACGGATCACCAGGGCAAAGGCCAGGACCAGCAAAACCACCCAGATGAAGACTTCCGGCGATCCGGCGGCGCCTCCGACCAGGCTGAGCACGGCGACGAACGCGAGGAGTACTGCCGCGAGTTGGAGAATGAGCCGACCCATGTCGGAACTCGTCCCTTCGGAGTGATGCTGGCGTGTGATCGGATCGTATAGCTACTGGCTGAAAGGCGACCGTGTCCCCTCCTGGATCATGCGGTCCGGGAGACGCTCACCGGGAACCAGGAGGTCGTGGGCCAACCCGATCGAGGCGCACTTCGGGCCACTGCGGCAGTTCACCCTCGCCAACTCGTACCACCCCGACCACACCGTCCAGACACGCGAGCTGCACCACTACCTGCACTGGCGCAACACCAACGCGCGGCATCCCGACGTCCTGGCCGCCCAGCGCCGCGATGGGACCCGCATCCGAGGCGAGAAGGGCTTGCGCTGGGGCGGGCGCCCCCTCCTTACCGCCGTATGGCAATACGTGCCGTGAGCAGGCTCAGGCGATGGGGATTCGCTCGCGCAGATAGGCGACGAGCAGGTCCGTGATGGCGGAGGGCCGCTCCAGGCTTGGCAGATGACCGGCCCACGGCAACTCGACATGGCGGGCGTCGGGGAGCAGGCCGGGCAGTTGCGCGGCGATCTGCCGGAAGTCCGGCAGATCGTGTGTGCCCGACAGGACGAGCGTGGGGGCCCGGACCGCCGTCACGTCGACCTCGGGCTCGATGGGCTCGCACTCCTCAGCGGCGGCCAACTGCACCTCGAAGGCCAACCCTTGCATCCGGCGCACCGCCTCCCGGGCAGCATCATTGGCCTCCGGGCCCAGCCAGGTGTCGACCATAAGTTCCACCGCTCCGGCGATGTCCCCCGCCTCGATCAGCGCGTCCTCGCGCTCACCGAGTTCGACCAGTTCGGCGGAGGGTACGTGCCCCGGCAACGCGGAGCACACCAGCACCAAGGCGCTCACCAGGTCCGGCCGTAGTGCGGCGACCTCCAGTGCGACCTGCCCACCATAGGAGGCGCCAACCAATGCCGCCCGCTCGATACTGATGCCGTCCAGAAGCTCCAACACATCTTCGGCATTGCTGTACGGCCGGTCAGCCACGGAGGTTTGCCCAAAACCCCGGAAATCGCAGCGCACCACGCGATACCCCGCAGCGACCAGAGCCGGCCACTGCGCATCCCACATCCGCCGGTCACACACCCCGGAATGCAGCAGAACCAGTGCAGGACCGTCGCCCGCCACGTCATGAGAAAGAGTCATCCGACAGACCCTACGCAACGGACACGCAAGACGGTTCTCCAAGGGTGGCGTCTTCGCCGAGCCCGACGACCACGGGCTCGGACGCTCCCGGGGCGGGCTGAGCACCAAGCTCCACCTGGCAGTCGAGCAGGCCCAGAAGCCGATGTCACTGGTGATCACGGCCGGACAGTGCGGGGACTTCCCGCAGTTCCAGGTGGTCTTGGGCCGTATCCGGGTGCCCCGGCTCGGGCCCGGCCGGACAAGGTTCGTGCCGACAAGGCGTACGCCTCCCGCGCCCGCTACCTTCGCAAGCGCGGTATCCGTTGCACGATCCCTAAGAAGCGCGGCCAGATCGCAAACCGCAAGAAGCGCGGCTCCCACGGCGGTCGGCCGCCGAAGTTCGATGCCGCGGATTACAAAGAGCGCCATGCGGTGGAGTGCGGCATCAATCGCCTCAAGCGCCACCGAGCAGTGGCAACGAGATACGGCGAGGTCGCTGTCCGCTACGAGGCGACCGTGCTGGTCGCGGCCATCAATGAATGGCTGTGACCTGCACGGTGGCGGGGACCTCGCGAGGAAGGGACGAGCTCAGGGCTGGTGACACATCACTCGATTCCGAGGGGTCCGATGCCCAGGTCCTCACGCATGAGGCGACGCATCTGCGCCATAGCCTTGCGTCGCCGCTCTATCAGGGGCGCGTCGTCGGCGGAGCCGACAGCCACTCCACGGGCATAGGCGTCGCGGATCGCGCGCAGGCGGTGGAACGCCTCGTTCCCCGCCTGCACGACCTGCGGGGGGCCCACGAGCCAGAGGCGTTCGCTGGCCGTGTAGATGCCGGTGCCGCGCACGGCTTCCCGCACCGCCGCGTCGCGTGCCGACTCGGACATGTGATCGCCGAGGGCGACGGCCCGTATCTCCTCACCGGCGGCTTTGAGGGCGGAAACGTACTCGGTGTAGACCTCGCGCCGTACTTCCAGAGCGTGCCTGGCTTCCTCCCGCCGCCACCGGTTGCGGTCGGCGATCAGAGTGGCTGCGATGCCGATGACGGCACCGGTCAGTGTGGAGAGCAGGGGCGTCCAGTCCATGTGTCGCAGCTTGTCGAAACCGGCGCGCTGGCACCAGTGCTTTCGCTACGCATGGCTGTGACCAGCACTTTCGAAACACGCCCAGCTGGGCACCAACCCGAACAGGGCGCGCATGCGTCTCGCCTGCATGAAGAGGTCAGCGTCAGGGCGATGAGAGTGGACCATGCCCGGGACCGGTGTGTCCGGGCCGCGGGGCCGAGGTGGGGTCGCTTCGGCCCCGCGTCATGTCGCCTGCCCTGGCGCCGGGGTGGCTGGCCGAGACACCGCCGCCGTCGGGCGACGTGGCGTGTCGCGCCGTGCCGATTCTGGTGAGCAACTATGCGTACAGCGCGACCGCTCCGCCCCAGAGGGCGCCCGGGTTCAGGCGGGCGGGGAAGCGTTCCAGCATGGCGTTGAAGAAGCCGAGCGCGTCCTCGTGCTTGACGAGCAGTTCGTCGACGGTGTCGAGGTAGAGGCGAGTCTCGGCAATCGCGCGGTCGGCGTCGTCGTCGAGTTCCTTGTTCTTGTGGCCGGTCACGATCCACCGCGGGCGAAGGCCCTCGACAATGGTGATGGCCTTGCGCCAGGCGTCACGGCCGCCGTTCCCGGATTCGGCAAGGTACTGGTGCACACCGTTGTAGATGACGTCACCGGCCACGACGAGCCCGAGGTCGGGTACGTGCAGGATGCTGGTCTCGTCGGTGTCGCTGTGGCCGACCTCCACGATGAGCAGTTCGTGCCCTTCGAGGGTGAGCCGGTTGCCGGGCACGGTGACAGCGGTGACGGGCGCGTCCGGGATCTGTCCGGGGAAGAGCTTGTCCCAGAACTGGGGGCGAATGGAGACGTTGCGGTGCATCTCAGCGATCGTGCCCTCGGCGGCGACGACCTGCGCGCCGAACCGTTCCGCCAGCGCGCCGGCGGTGAACCAGTGATCACCGTGCCCGTGGGTTGCGAAGATGTGGGTCAGGTTCTTGCCCGTGAGCTCGACCCAGTCCCCGACCGCCTCGGCCTGGGCGGAGGTCAGTGGCGGGTCGATCAGGATGGCGTCCCGTTCTCCGTGGATGAGAGTGACGGCCAGAGGCGAGAACATCCGCCGGTCCCCGTTGGGCACCAGTTCAGAGACGTTTTGCGCGATCGGGTCGGCGACGAAGACGTCGTAGGCGAGCGGACTGGTGGTAGGCATGTGCATTCCTAACTGATGTGGTTGTTGTGGTGGACGCGGTCGGATGACCGGTCGGCAGCGGCGAGGGCGGCGCAGTAGGCCGGACCTCGGATGATCGAGACGGCGCCCCGGTCCGACGGCTTGGCGCGATCTTCACGGAAGTCGAGGTGCAAAGAACCGTTCCCTGACGGTCGCGTCGAGCGATGACGCCATCTGTGCGTGCGTCGATGCGGCGGGACGCACGCCCGGTCCGCGGCACGTCCGGAACGCATCTATGTGACGTCCGAGGATCTGTCCGATGCCTGCTGGGGTGCGGATGTCACGGTGCTGACCCGACCGGGTAGGCCCTGGCCTGTCAGCAGACGGGGGATTTGGGTCAGCGGTTTCGGATGTGGAGCTGGGTGTAGTCGAGTGTGAATGAGGTGGGTCCGCTGATGAGAGGGCCTTCGGGAGTGCGGCGCACGACGCGTGGCGCCGGCCGGTGGATCGATCGCGGTCAGCGAAGGCCGCCATACGATGAAGTCGAGCACCGCCCTCGAGGGGCTTCCGGGTACTGGAACAGTGAGCCGTGGCCCGAGTCGGGGTAGAGGATGAGCTGCGCGTTGGGGATCTTCTGCGTCATCAGGAACGAGTTCGGCGTCGGGACCATCGCGTCTCGGATGCCGTTGACAATGAGCGTGGGCTGCTTGATGTTGTGCAACTCTTCCAGCGTCGATCCCTGGCGGCCCACCAGTCGGTGATCACCTTGCGAAGTGCGGCTCCGGCCTCGTCCGTGACGTCGGCACGCTCGGGTCGCGCGGGCGTGTAGATGCGCCCGAGGTGGTTCGCGGTGGCGGCCTTACCGGTCTCGGAGCTGCTGAACCAGATTGCCTCGTACGTCTCCTGGGCGCTCTGGGCGAGCTTGATCCACTCCTCATTCCGGGGCCCTGGAGGACTGCTCCTTCGCCGGCGCCTGCGCCCGTGCCGACAAGGATCAGATTGCGCACGAGGTCCGGCCGCGAGAGCGTCCGGAATCGACTGAACAGGATGAGCGGTACGCCCATGCGGTCGCCGAACTCCCGGTAGGCGAGGCGCGCGCCGTCGACCTCGGCGTGCTGGATAGGCGTATCGGCAAAGAGTTTTGACATCTGAAGCCTCTCGGGATCATGCGTGTGCTCCGGGCGTCGCATGGACAGGTCGACCACCATTTGACTAGTGAAGACGCTAGTCAGCCTACACCTGACTGCAGTGGACGCAAGTCAGCTAGGAGGTCAGAGGTCCTGGGTTGTGAAGGTGCAGTTCTTCCGGGGCGACCGCGAACCGCGCGGCCGTCTCTGCGCAGAAGGTCACACGCACGGGTTTGCCGACCGGGTCGACCAGACCCACAAGTGCTCGGGCACCCTGCGGATAGCGGCCGCACCACTGCATGAGGGCCAGCGGAGCCGGGGGTGAGAGAACATCGCAGGAGCGGCTGTGCGGGGCTCGACGGACGGTGCATCCGCATCCGTCGAGCTGAACGCCGGGGGAGTGGTGACCGCCTGGAGCATCGACGCGTGTGACCTGCTCGGATACGAAGAGGGGAGACGGTCGGGCGACAGGCCGTAGAGCTGTTGGCCGAGGCTGTACCCGGCGAAACGCGGATCCACTGGGACGAGCGGACTCCAGCTGCCTCTGCTGGAGTCAGCAGCCGACGGCGCCGACTGGTGAAAGTCAGCGATCGCCAAGATCACCCGAAGCCATCTGCTGACCGGGGGCGCACCGCAGCTGCGCCGGACTGCTGACCGGTACCGCCACCAGCTGCCGCAGTCCAGCCCGAAGTCCTTGCTGCCGCGGCGCCCGGCCGCCGAGGCGTGCGGCATTTCGCCGGGAGCGGTGCGCCGGTCGGCGACACGCCGGCTCAACCGGGCGTGCCGAGTCTGCGAGCAGGTTGTGGTCCTTCAGACGGGCCTGACAGCGACGAAGTGTGACCTGACTCCGGGTTCCTGTGGTCAGGCGTAGCATGGTTTTATGGCTCTGACTCTTGACGGACGGCTGACGCCGCTCGATTGGTCTCCCGAAAACTGCTCGATCAGGCGCACTCTTGATCTGCTCGGCCCCGCTTCCTCGATTCTCATCCTGCGCGAAGCCTTGTACGGCACGAGGCGCTTCGATCGGTTCGTGGAGCGCCTGGGCATGTCGGAGACGAGTGTCGCCGCGCGGCTCAAACAATTGACGCAGGCGGGAGTACTCGAGCGCAAGCAGTACCGGGAGCCTGGCAGCCGCCCGCGTGAGGAGTACGTGCTGACCCAGCGCGGGGAGGACCTCCTTCCGGTTCTCATGGCCCTCATGCAGTGGGGCAACCACTACCTGCAGGATGATCCGGCCCCCTTGCACCTGGTCGACGGTGCCGGCAGGCCCGTGCACCTGGTCTTTCAGCGGGAAGACGGCGCCACCGTGGCAGCGGAGGATCTGCACCTACGCTCCGCTCAGGACCTCTGACTCCCCGGCTGCCTTGCGCCCCCTGTCGCCACGTATGCCTTGACTGGCGCCATCACTGGCCGGGTGGCGTGCGAACTGTCGTTGTGAGGAGCAGCCTCAACCCTCGTTCACCCGCTGCCGGGCATGCCGCGACAAGGGGGCTGCCCGCCGAGTCCGGCGTTGAAGCGAAGGCTGCCGGCGCGAAGTTCTGCGGCGTGGGACGCCGCCGGATGCACACCCGCTCCCATCGCGCCGCGAACCGCACCCCGCGCACCGCCGTCCCGGTCCGCCGCGCCGCGCACAGGCTGCAGCCGAACGCCGCCGGGTCGGCCACCGTGCTCCCGATCCGCCAGGGCGCCGCCGGCGCGTCAGCCTCCCGGGGCCGGCAGTCCGGCATCCCACTCCTGCCCGAAAAACGGCAGCGCCCGCCAGCACGTCCTGCTTCACGCCGTACAGCCCGGCCATCACCTGCCGTCCCGCCGCGTTCAGCAGCGTGTCGGCATCGGCCCGCACACTCCCGCTCTCGTGATGCGGCACAGAGCCCCGCCACTGCCAACAGGGCCTGAGCGCCTGCGCGTTCATCTTGTAGCGGGCCCCGATCCGCTGCTGGAACGAGGACGTCAACTCATCTTCCAGTGGCGGGATGCGGACGGGCGGCCGGCTTGAGGTTGTCCTGGCACCACTGGCGGAAACCAGTGGCGGTGACAGAGCCCGGGTTGCCGGGTTCGGCGTCGTAGATCCCGTTGTTCTGCGCCTCGACCATGTCCGCCATGTCCTGCGCCAGTGCCGGGCTCGCGCCGCGCCGCACCATCGCCGCTTGGAAGTCCGCGAGCGGGACCTGGCGATAGCGGACGGTGCGGCCAACGGTGTCGGAGATGACCTCGGCCATGGCGTCGGGGGTCAGATTGTCGGGGCCGGCCAAGGGAACGCGGACCTGCCCGCTCCAGGAGGTGTCGAGGAGGAGCGCTGCCGCCGCGGCGGCGACGTCCCGGGTGGCGACGGTAGGCAGCGGCCGGTCTGCGGCGTTCGCCATGGAGAACGTCCCCTGTTCCTTGATCGCCGAAGCCTGGAGGAGCAGGTTCTCCATGAAGAACGGCAGGGCCAGCGCCCGGTAGGGAACGCCGCTTGCTTCGATCAGCTCGTCCATGGCCAGCGCGGCCGAAAGAAGCCCGGCCTCGCCCTGGTACCCGCGGCCCAGGGAGGTGACGCCCACCATCCGCACGCCCCGGCTCGCGGCTTCCTGGCAGGCGGAGCGGGTGAAGTCCAGGTAGTAACGCCTGGCGCTGTCGGCATCGCGGAATCCGGCCGGGGGCACGAGCCAGAACATCCGGTCGGCGCCCTCGAGCGCCTTCGTGATCGTGTCGGCGTCGCCGTGGGAGCCCTGCACCACCTCGGCCTGTCGGCGCACGTGCGCCGACAGCCGGGAGGGGTCACGGACGATCACACGGACCGCCTCGCCGCCATCCAGGACGCGGTCCACGACCTGTCGCCCGATATGACCGGTCGGTGTGGTGATGACGATCATGAATTCCTCCGTTATAGACGATCGACGGCGGAAGCCGGGGGGCCTTGCCGATTGCCTCCGAGTCAACCTGGCGCGAACGTGCAGGTGAAGGACTGTTCTGGTCGCCATTGATACCCTAGGGATATGAATGACCTTGAGGTGCGGCAGCTGCGGTACTTCGTCGCGGTCGCGGAGGAGCTGCACTTCGGACGCGCCGCCGCCAGGTTGGGTATGGCGCAGCCCCCGCTGTCCCGAACCATCCGGGACACCGAGCGGCAGCTCGGTGTGGCGCTGTTCGAACGGACCACCCGGCAGGTAAAGCTCACCGCGGCCGGGGAGGTCCTGCTGCGCGATGCCCGCACCGCCCTGGAGGCGGTCACCGCCGCCGCCCACCGGGCCCGGCAGGCAGGCAGCGCGTCGCCGCGGCTGCGGGTCGCTCTCAAGGCCGACGTCGACGGCGGTCTGCTGCCGCAAGTCCT
Source organism: Streptomyces sp. 142MFCol3.1 (assembly GCF_000424945.1). Lineage (NCBI taxonomy): Bacteria > Bacillati > Actinomycetota > Actinomycetes > Kitasatosporales > Streptomycetaceae > Streptomyces > Streptomyces sp. 142MFCol3.1. The sequence continues at coordinate 57,124 of NZ_AUKV01000025.1, read as the reverse complement.
GGACACCTACGGCGCCGACGACGCGTCCTTGCCGCCCGAGCTGGTCCTCGGAGGGTTCGGCGAGCAGCCGCAGGCACTGCGCGACGGCCTCGCTGACGTGGGACTCGTACTGTGCCCCTTCGACAGCCGCGGCCTCGACAGCGAGCCGCTGCTGACAGAGCCGGTCCTGGTCGCCCTGGCCGCCGCCGATCCGTTGGCCGCCCGGACCCGGCTGTGCCTGGACGACCTGGCCGACCGCAAGCTCCCCGGCGGCTCCCCGGCCGGTCATGGCCGGCCCGTCGAGCACACCCCTCAGCCCGGGGCGACGCGGCCGGCGTCGAACCTGTCGGAGATCTTCAGTCTCGTCGAGACGGGCAGCATCGTGTTCTTCGCGCCCGCCTCGGTAGCCCGACGCTACCCGCGACCCGGCATCTCCTACCGGCCGGTCAGCGATCTTCCGGACGCCACGCTGGCCGTCGCCTGGCCCCAGGACGCGCGCTCACCGGCCGTCGCCGCCTTCGTGCGCGCCGCCTGCACCGTCGCAGCCGCACAGCACGCTCAGGTAGAACCCCTCGTGCAGAGCACCACCACCTGAGCCGCGTCCGCCTCGGCTGGTGCCACCGGCGTCAGGTTGTCCGTTGTCCTGACGGGCTTCAGAGGAAGACCAGTGGGGCACGCTTCATGGCGCACAGCCGTAGGGCATCAGCCAGTCGGCGGGCGTCCTGCTTCGGGTCATGACCAGCAATCCCACCGCACCCGAGGGCAGTGACGAACGGACCGGTTTCACCACCGCGAGCGAGGGCGCCGCTACGAGGGCTCTCGGCCTTTGCCACCCGACGGCGTTGTACCCGCCCGCGCCCGGCGGATCGATGATGGAAGTACGTTGCAAAAGAGTGGATCGGCGATGCCACCGCACGGTGACCCTCTCGACGGGCCCGTCGTGACGGCCGCACGCAAAGCCCTGGAAGGCAGGGATATCGACGCCCCCCGGCCCGGCAGCTCGGCGCGCTCCGGACCGGTGCCTGCCTTCAAGACGTCCCCGGCCGTAGCCGCGCTGTGAGGGGCCGGATGTTACGCAGAGTGTCGGCGAGAACGTAGAGGGGCGTCTGCCCGGCGTGGGTCAGTCCTTACCCCGGACCACGGTGACAGGGCAGTGCGCATGATGCAGCAGGGCCTGGCTGACCGAGCCGAGCAACATGCCCGTGAAACCGCCGCGTCCACGTGCACCGGCCACGACCACTTGAGCGTCACGGCTGGCCTCGAGCAGAGCCGGGCGGATCCGGGAGCGCACCAGGCGTCGCTCAACAGCAACCCCGGGACAGCGCTTCTCCCATTCAGACAGCGTCTCGTCGAGCAGCCGCTGCTCCTCCTCACGGAGCCGCTCGATGTCGACCACCATATTGAGAGGGTCGCCGGGCCCCTCGTAGGCCCGTTCGCTCCAGGTGTTCCACACGTGCACGGCCAGCAGGCCCGCGCCGCGCAGTGCGGCTTCGGAGAAGGCGAACTCGACGGCTGCTTCGCCCGCCGGTGAACCGTCGACCGCCAGGAGCACGGGACCGGCAGGCTTCGGAGTGCCGCGTACCACCAGCACCGGGCAGCGGCCGTGTGCGGCCAGATGTACCGCGGTGGATCCGAGCAGCAGGCTGCCGAACGCACCCAGTCCGCGGCTGCCGACCACGACGAGCGAGGCGGTGCGCGACTCGATCTCCAGCACCATCAGCGGCTCACCGACGGTGACCTCGCGGATGATCTCCACGTGCGGCTCGGCCTGGCGCGCTCGCTGTTCGGCCTTGATCAGTGTGCCGTCCACCAGCTCGCGCACACCCGCCATGGCCGGGTTCCACGGGGGTCCACCGGGCGGTACATGGATAGACGGCCACCCAAAAGCGTGCACCAGCCGCAGCCCCGTCCCGCGCAGTGCAGCTTCCCGCGCTGCGACTTCCACCGCGTCCAGGCTGGACGGGGAACCGTCCACACCCACCACGACCGGATCTGTCATCCTGCACCTCCCCGTCGAGCAGCGTGCGCTGCTCGCACGTCCTGCTCCATCCAGCGTCCGCCAACCTGTCACGCATCGCATAGGGCCAGGCGGGCCAACAGAGCCACATGCTCCACGCGACCCGCCCGACTGGCCCACACCCTTCCCGGTTACGGCGCCGACAGGGTCCTGACCGACGCAGCCCTCACCTCGACTTCGACCAGACCGGTCCTGCTCATTGCGCTTGTGTGGCTCGGTGCCCTCACGCTGGCCGCTGCCGCACTGTTCCACCGCGCCGTCGCATCCTCCGCCAGCGGGAACCGGGGACCTGCAAACGTGCGCAGGACCCGGGGTGGCTTGCACATCCGGTGTCGACAGGACCCAACTGCGCCTGCGTGAGGTCATCGAGGCGATCGGCTGCACCTACGAGGCTCTGGCGAAGGACATTCGGCGTCTCGCGGCCGAGGAGGGCGAGATCCTCCAGTCCCACAAGTCGGCCGTCTCCGATTGGGCTGACGGCGGCATACGTCGGCCGACCGGGAGGACCGGCCAGTACCCCCTTAGGTGCTGTCCCGCCGGACAGGCGGCCCCATCGCTCTGGACGAGATCCGGCCGTCCCACACCTCCACGGTCACCGATGCGGTGTGCGTGTGGGCGGCACTTTGACATCCTCGCCCTCCTTTAGGTGGGCGAGGATGTCAGATCAGACAGTCTGTCAGAACGCGATCGAGCGCTGCCCGGCCAGCGGGTCCCCATGTCGGCTTGCCGCCAGGAAGGCCCCGATCTCCGTTCTGGCCCATGAGCATGAGGAACAGGCCTTTCATAGCAGCCAGCCCGCGGGCACGCCGGATCGTCGCCTCGTCCGCATGCGCGTACACGTCGAAGAACCGTGAGGCGGCGCCCGAGGGAAGGAGTACCCATGCGGCCGCGAGGTCCCAGGCCGGATCGCCGGCGAACATGGCGTCGAAATCGATCACGCCCGAGAGCGTCCCGTCCGAGACGACGACATTCGCGGGATGGAGGTCACCGTGCAGCCATACCGGTGGGCCCTCCCACTCGGGGGCCGCTACGGCATCGTCCCAGACGGCTCGGACGCCGGCAGCGGTGTCGCCAGGGTCAACGGCTTGCAGGAACTTCTCGAAGCCGTCCGCGCACTCCTTGGGGTGACCGCCGCGGTCCGAACTGGCTGGTGCCTCGGCGGGCGCCTCCACGTGGAGTGCCCTGAGGAAGCCCGCCAGAGTGTCGGCCGCGTGGTTACCGCGGCTGATCGAGGTGCAGTCCAGCGGCTCGCCGGGAACCCACGTCATCACAGTCCAGTGCTTGGGGAAGCGCGCAGACGGTTCACCGATCCGCACCGGGGTCGGCACCGGGAGCGGCAGGCGCGGGGCCAAGACGGGCAGCCATCTGCGCTCCTTGAGCAGGAGCTCTGGGGTGGGGGCCATGCGCTGCATGCGCACGGCCAACTCGTCCCCGAGCCGCCACATTTGGTTGCCCCAGCCGCCCGCCACCTCGCGGATGGCCAGCCCTGCAAGGTCCGGATGCTGCTCCTGCAACAGCTCGCGGACCAGGTCTGCGGTGATCTCGATCTCGGAGTTGGTCATGCGAAGCCACGGTACTGGGGCAGGCGAGGCGGCTCTTGCTGTCCGGAAGATCCAGCCACTCAACCTTCGCTTCAAGAGCTCAGCAGGCACCCTCCGCGGCCGAGAATGCGCCCTTCGACGGCACCCAGCGGCGATCCGGCAGAACCTCGGTCAGGGAGAGACGCTCGGCGCGGCGGAACTTACGGTTTGTGGGTTACCCAGAGCAGTTCCGCCGGCCAGCGGTGTGCCCAGTCGGGTGGGTCGGTTTCGTTGTAGCCGTTGGGTGTTCCGAGTTCGGGCCGCGGCTCGATGAGGTCGTCGATGACGAGACCCGCGCCGCGCAGGACCTTGACCCAGTCGCCGTAGGTGAGCTGATAGCTGGTGGCGCCGTCGCCTTCGGCGATGGTGTTCAGCCCGAAGTAGTCCTGCTGCAGCGTCGTGGTCACGCGGCCGGCGGATTCGTCGTAGCAGGCTTCGAACCATGGGCTGGCGACGTTGAACACCAGGCGCCCGCCTCGGCCCAAGACGCGTGCGGCCTGCGGGACGGCCAGGTGCGGGGGCGCCCAGCTGAGCCCACCGAAGTCGCAGAACACCAGGTCGAAGCTGCTGGCGGCGAAGGGGAGTTGTTCGGCGGCACCTTGCACCAGCGGGTAGCGGGCCGCTCCCATCGCGCGGGCCGCTGCGGCGAGTTGGGCTTCGGACAGGTCGAGCCCGACCACGACGGCGCCCTCTGCGGCGAGCGCCCTGGACCACTGGCCGGCGCCGCAGCCGAGTTCGAGGACGCGTTTGCCGGTGACGTCGCCCAGGGCGTGCAGGTGCGCGTCGGGGATCGAGTACATGCCCCACAGGCGGGGTGCGGCGCCGATTTGCGGGTCGTGCTCGTGCTGGTAGGCGCTGCTGATCTGGTTCCAGAGCCGCCGGTTGGCGGGGATGCTGTCCACGTGCCGACTCCAGCACTGCCTGCCGGGGGCGGTCAACACGATTAGATAGCTTGCGGGCACTGACTTCTTCCTTCCGAAGGTCAACGCGCTGGCCCAGATCGTGCGCGGACCCACGCCGCCGAGCCGCCGACTGCTCGCCTGGCGCATCGTCCAGAAGCTCCCCCGTCAGCATCGCCGAGGTCGCCGACCGCATGGGTCAGCCTCGCGAGCGCATCGTGGAACTCGTCGAGCAGCTGTCCCGGTTCCACTCGCGGCCGCCGATGAGGACGAGTGGCCTCACCTGCTTGTGCTGTTGACGGCGTGGCGCTCCGTCGGAGCCGGTCCCGAGCCGTTCGCGGGATGGTCCCAGTTCTGGGAGGACCCTGCGCGACCACATGGCCGACCGCACCGACGCCGGCCTGGAGGACGTCATCATGGCCCTGGACTCCTCACTCCTCGACGGCCCCGCGCCGAACCACACGTAGCGGCAGCAGTCGAAGTCATGCCCGAGATCCTCGCTGATGCCACTGACATCGGTGGCTGAGGCTGAAACTCCAGGGGTGCGGTCTGCTCGGCGGTCTCCTGGACCGAGTGCGCGAGGACGCGTAGCTGGCGCAGGAATCAAAGCACCAGGCCGGTGTTGTCGGAGCGGCGGACGAAGAAGTCCGGCGTATGCCGCACCCGCTGCCCGTGGCCAATCGCGACCGCCTCGGCGCCTGGGCGGACTCACACCAAAGCCCCCGGCGATTAACGGCCGGGGACTCGGGTGTTTGTGTCTGCCCCGTGTGCGGCGGCGATGAGCTCTTGAAGTCGGCGTACATCTCACCGGCCGCCGCGTCCACGGAGAGGATGAGGGTTCGAAGGGGAGGAAAGCCTGAATCAGCCCGGCGTAGCGGTGCAGGCGTACCGTCACCCCGGCCGTGCGAACGACCTCGGCACGAGTTCGCCACCCTGGAAGCCTCGTGCGTGCCGGGCAGGCCCCGAATTCAGGGGTGGATCACCAGGCCATCTCACCGTGACGGTCACGGAAGGTTCCGGTCGGTCCGTCCGCCCCGACGGTGGCGAGTTCGACGATCGCGTCGGTCCCCTCGGTCACCGTCTGCGGGCCGCTGTGCCCGTTGAAGTCGGTCGCGGTGTAGCCCGGGTCAGCCGCGTTCACCTTCACATCCGGCAAGGACTTCGCGTACTGCGTGGTCAGCATGGTCACCGCGGCCTTCGACGCCGTGTAGAGCGGCGCGAGGTTCCTCGACTCGACGCGCCCGGGGTCGTGAGTGGCCGCGAACGACCCCATGCCGCTGGACACATTGACGATGACCGGGTTCGCGGCCTTGCGCAGCAGCGGCAGGAACGCGTGCGTCACCCGGACGAGCCCCACGACATTGACCTCGAACACCTCGCCGGCGTCAGCGGCCGTGATCTGGTCGGCGGGGCTGTGTGTCCCGAAGACACCGGCGTTGTTGATCAGGACGTCGATGCCGCCCTCGAGAGCCGCGATGTCGGCGGCGGCCGCGGCGACCGACGCGTCGTCCGTGACGTCGATCTGGACGAAACGGGCACCGAGCGAGTCGGCGGCTGCCCGCCCGCGCTGCGGATCACGCGCACCGATGAGGACGGTGTGGCCGGCCTCGATCAAGCGGCGGGCGGTCTCGTACCCGAGGGACTTGTTGGCTCCAGTGATGAATGTGGTCGTCATGCGTCCACTCTCGGCCCGCGACGAGAGGCCGGCCAGTGCCCCCTGCGACGGTAGGACAGCCAGTACCAGGCACGACGACGGCCCGGCGGACACAATGGCCGAGTGGACGAGACCCTGGGCACGGCACTGCACCGCTGGCGCGACCGCCTCTCTCCCGCCGACGTCGGACTGCCTTTACGGCCCGGACGACGCGCTGTGGGGCTGCGACGCGAGGAACTGGCCGACCTTGCCGGGCTGTCGGTCGACTACGTGGTCCGCCTGGAACAGGGCCGCGCCAAACGCCCTTCGGCGCAGGTCGTCGCGAGCCTGACCAGGGCACTGCAATTGCAGCCCATGGAGCGCGATCACGCCTACCGGCTGGCCGGCCTTCTCCCTCCCCAGGAGGGAACGGTCTCCACGTATGTTCCGGCCGGCATCCAGCGGATGCTGGCCCGCCTCGGGGAGCTCCCCGTGGGCGTGTTCAGCGCCGACTGGACCTTGCTGTCCTGGACCCCCGCATGGTCAGTACTGATGGGCGACCCCAGCGCACGGACACACGACGAGCGCAACCTGGCACGGGCGGTCTTCGCCACAGGGCCCAGCCGGCTCGCGTCCTGGCCCGTGCTCCAGGACGACGACGCCCTGAAACTCGCCCTCATCGCCGACCTGCGCACGGCTCTCATCGACTACCCCCGCGACCGCGGCCTGACCGACCTTGTCGAGGAACTGCGTTCCACCAGCGCGGAGTTCGCCCGACTGTGGGACGAGGGCACGGTCGGCCCGCACGTCTCGGCCCGCAAGACCGTCGTACACCCCAAGGTGGGTGAGGTGATCTGCGACTGCGACGTGCTCACCGTCCCGGGCTGCGACATCCGACTCGTCGTCTACACGGTGGCCGCGGGTTCCGCTGACGCGGAGAAGCTGGAGTTCCTGCGGGTCACCAACGGCGTCCACGCCGACGGCCCCGCGTCTTCGGGACCCGGCCTGTTCTCCACGCCGTGACGATCGGGCCGGCCGCATCTCGTCGATTCCCGACTTCCAGTGGACAACGGACAGCGCCAAACCCTGTCCATGACTTCGGCTCCAGGGTCCAGCCCGGCGACTCGGGGAGGGCAGTGACGGCGCGGGCAAGGCTGCCCACGGCCACTGCCCGCTGGTGGTGGTGCGAGGGCGCCCCGACCGGCCGGTGCGGCGCTGCTGGCCGTGGACGGCTCGCCAGCGGGACAGGCGGCGGTGGAGTTCGCGTTCGCGGTGTTGGCGGCCTGAGGCCCACGCGGTCCCGGATCCGCGGTGTCGAGCGGCCGTGGCCGCACAGGAGTCCTCCGACCGAGCCGCCTCGGACCCGATCGGGCGGATCGTAGACTTGGTCGCGGCTATCGAGCGTGAGCCGGAGCCCGACCCGGTCCGCGCCCTCGGTCGTCAGCGTCGCGGGCGGCCGCGCCAGGTTACGCCGCCTCGCGTCACATCCGGCCGGGCATCCCAGCGTGCTTGCCGACGGCCGCTCGCCGGCACCCCCGTGCCACCGGTGACCTGCTCATCGGAATCCTTCCGCGCTCCCGCGGCCACCTGTACTACGTGGCCGCCGAGATCGCCGGGATCGTCGCCCTGCTCTGCCTCGGGGTCAGCCTGCTCACCGTGTGACCGGGCCCAGCGTTCGGTGTCTCTATCGCGATCACACGCGGTCGTAGACGAGAAGCCCGTCACCACGCAGACGCGCGCCTGTCGTTGGACGGTGCTCGGTGAGCCGCCCGTCGTGTCCCAGGTGCAGCACGCGGGCATGCGAAGCCATGACGGCAAAGTCGGCGATGATCCGCCGATGGCAGCGCCACCACAGGGTCTCCGCGCACATGATGGCCGTACGGACGGCGGCCGCCTGCCGCAGCACGTCCTCCATGGCCGAGAGGAAATCCGGGTGGCGGGTGTAACCCGCGTACCCCCGGAAGGAGTCGTTCTCCCAGAAGACATCGGGCGAGTCGCGCTCGACCTTGCGAAAGCCGCCCAGCCGCTTCTCCCACCGGTAGTCGATCCCCTGCGCCGGCAGCCACTCGCGGAGCACTTCCCTGCCCACGTCGGGGTTGCGCCGGCTGCCCGGCGCGGTCCGCACGTCGATGACTGCCCCTACACCGGCACCGTGAAGCAAGGCGGCCAGTGGCTCGCGTGTGGCAAGGCCGTGTCCGAAGGTGAGCAGCGTCGCGGGAGACGTCACGGCACGCTGTTCGCAGCGCACGCCGATGAGTGGATGACGGCGTGCGCCGGCTTCCGGCTCTGCAGGGCGGGTTCCCACTCGGCTGCGGTGGTCGATGAATCGCGGGGCCGCGTACGGGGTGTGAGGGCCGCCCACATTCGCGAGCAGCACCCGTGCTGCGTTGCGAGCGAGTCCGCACGCCTCTGGTTCTCGGCGCCGGTGAACTGTTCGGCGTCAGGCGCACGCACGATTGGCTTCTCCCTTCCGAGTCCGTGGGATGCCGGGGCTGTGGCTGGTGGCTGGTTGAGCGGCCATGTTCCGCGGCGAGACGGCGACTCCCCCCTCTCTTACGGTCCCATCACGGGGCGCGCCCGGCATCTCTCCTGCCGGGCGGGGTGTTGTCAGGCTTCTGGCAGGGCAGCCCGGCAGCGGAACTTGCATGGACGGGATGGCGGCGGGACGGTGGAAGGGTGTTCCGTTGGCGGGTTGGTCGTGCCGTCAGTGCCGTCGTACGCGCTCAGTCAGTGCGGTCTGCCCCGTGCTGTTCTGCGGATGTGAGGTGGGCCAGGCACAGCGAGGGCTCGACGAACGGCTCCAGTCGGTCGACGCCCAGGGGGGCGCGTACTTCCTTGAGGGCTCCGCGCATGAGGCCCAGGTGTAGGGAACACACGACGTCGCGGTGCTCCCCCGCGATTTCCCTGAACGGGCAGTGGCGCAGCGGGATGACCGCGCCCGGCCGGTTCTCGGCGGGGCCGGGGTCGAAGCCGACGTCCGCGAGCACTTGGGTCAGCCGCCGGATGGCCTCTTCGGTGTCGATGCGCTGGGCGGGAGAGGGTGTGTCGGCGAGGTAGCGGCCCCATGCCTCCCCGGCGTTGACCGCGGCCTGCGCGGGTTGCGGCAGCGCTTCGGTGATGAGGCCGGTGAGCATCTGGGCGAGCAGTTGGTAGCTGCGGCGGCCTGCCGGTACCCGGGAGGCGGCGGCGCGGTAGATGGTGCGGGGCCTGCCCGGGCGGCCGAGTCCCTCGGTACTGCTCTCGGCGAGCCCCTCCTTGACCAGCGTGTCGAGGTGGAAGCGGACGGTGTTGGAGTGCAGGCCCGTCTGTGCGGCGATCTCCCGGACGCCCACTGCTTCGGGCGTGGCGCGCAGTACGTCGAGTACATGGGCCCGGCTCTCGCCCACGGCGGGAGTGCCGGTCGGATCATGCAACGTCTGCTCACTCATTTCACTGATTTTACCCAGCGTGCGTCGTAGAAACGAGGGAAAAATCTGTCGGGTGCTTTCGGCTGTCCCCGGCGTTCGTCTTCGGGGTCGTCGAGCCGGGCAAGCCATGTCGCGAGGCGGTCGATGGGGATCTCGGACTCCGGGTTCAGGTCGACGAAGTACTGCAGCCGGTCGGCGAGCCAGGCCATGCTCACGGCCTTCCTCTCCCCGGTGGTCCTGGAGTTCCCTCGATCGCCTGGTCGAGGAGCTGTATCGCTCACTTTCCCGCGGGCCGTGGTGGTGTCACTGACTGTCGGGCTGCGCCGCTACCGGGGTGGGTTCGGAGTGGCGGCGGATCTGCATACCGGGGCGGCGGCGGTGCACCGTCACGTAGGCCAGGCCGTGGGAGCCTGCGGTGATGCTGCGTGTCGAGCCGTGGGGCAGCCACAGGAGTGCCCCTTCGGCCAGCGGCAGCGCGCCTTCGGGGGTGTCCATCACGCCGTCACCGGTGACGACGAGGACCAGGACGTCCAGGTCGGGTTCGGTGTGGGTGCCGATACGCTCCCCGGCGGCCAGCCGGATCAGGTTGGCGTCGAGCTGGCGGCCGGACTCGGCCAGTTTCCACAGGACGCCGGCGGGCTCGGGGGATGTGCCGGTGAGGGCCTGGACGTCGCACAGCATGCGTGCCACGGCCGCCTCTCCCGGCTGCCCGGCGGTCTGTGCCTCAGACATCGCCGTTCACCCGTGTGATGCGGATCTGCCACTGCTCGGGCCCGGACCGGACGTACTCCCAGGTGAAACAGCCGGGGTGGGTGGCCTCGAACTCGCGGCGCAGCGGCTTTGGGTCGTGGTTGTTGACCAGGACGAAGGACTCTCCGCTTGCGAGGCGGGCAAACCGGGTGAAGATGCGCGGGTGGCGCCAGCCGTGCGGGATCTCGCGCACGTCGACGACCACCGGATCCTCCAGTCGGCCGCCCTGAAGGACGGTGGCGAAGTCGCCGACGAGGGCGGACAGGTCGGCTCCCGGCAGCTCCGCCAGGGCGGGCAGGAGCACGGCACGCTCCATTCCGAGATGGACGGTGAGCATGCCCGCGAGGGTGCGGGCCGCCCCGGCGTGTTCAGCGCGGTCGGCCGCGGCGGTCAGTGAGTCGGCATGCCGGCCGATCGTGACGGCTGCAGCGCGAAGTGCCCGGACCAGCAGCCGGGTTTCGGCCGCGCCGGACGCCGCGGCGTACAGCGTCTGCTCCGTGGCCGTCAGGAGGCGGTGCATCTGCCCGGCGAACGCGAGGGTGAGCTCCTCATGGGGCTCGGTGAGCGCGGCCAGCCGTTCCAGCAGCTGCCGGTGGGCCTCCTCGACGACGGCCTGTGCCCGGACGTCAGGGTCGGTGTCGGTTGCCTTGATGAACACCTCTGCGGCGGGTGGCATGCGTGGTCCAATCTCTTGCGGCTGGGGCGGGAATGTTCGCGAACATCCACTCAATTATTACATGTGGCGTCGTAAAAATGCTGCGTGGTCGGCGGCTCCGATGAGTATCCCCGTCGTGTCAGTGAGCGCGCGGTCGCGGCATCGACATGCAGGATGCAGGACTCCGTCGGGTTGATCACCGCTGATTGCCGCGTCGCCGCGGCAGCCGCAGCATTGCCCCGTCGCTTCGCCGTCGGCCCGGCGGTCGGTCTGCCCCTTCTGCCGTCAGTTGAGTGGACAAGTCTGTCAGCAGAGCCACTTGGGCCAGCCCGGCTGCGTCGTGTCGCCCAGTGGGGCTGGGGCGTGCCGGGCCGTTGCCGTCGGGCGCTGTGCTGCGCGCGGCGGGTCGGTGCATCGGGAGGGCGTCGGCGGACCGCGAGACAGGACAGGCCGGTCTCGCCTGCTGTGAGGTCGGCCGTGGACCCGTGCGGCAGCCACAGCAGCGTTCCCGTGGTCAGATGTCGCGGTCCGTTTGGGGTGGTGAGGGTGGCGTCCCAGGCGAGGATCAGCAGGAGGACGTCCGGGTCCGCTTCGTGTAGTTGTTCACGCGTTGCCCGGACAGCAGGCGGGTGACGCCGGCGTCGAAGCTTCGCCGCGGGCCATGCGGGAGTAGCGGGCCAGGACGTGCAGACGGCGCCGGTCGTGGGGGACGCCGGTGACGTCCAGGGCGGCTGCGTCGTCGAAGAGGGTCGTGAAGTCCGCGGCGAGGGTGGCGAATTCGCCGTCGGTCAGGGCGGCGAGGGCGGGCAGGAGCACGGTCTGCTCCACCGTGAGGTGGGTGGTCAGGTGCGCGTCGATGCTCTGGGCGATGGCCTTCGCTCGGTGTGCGTCGTCGGTGCGGGTGAGGGTGTCGATGTCCTGGTCGAGCGCGGCGGCGGCGGTACGCAGGGCCTGGATGAGCAGGCGGGTTTCCGGGAAGCCTGCCGCGGGGGCGTACAGGGCCTGGTCGGTGGCGTTCAGGTGGCGGCGCACCGGGCCGGTGCAGAAGTCGGCCAGGGTCGCCAGGGCGGCCTCCCGCGCGTCGGCGCCCAGTTCCAGTTTGGTCAGCAGTGCGACCTTCGGCCGCAGCGCGGCGAGCAGCCGCTGCTGGCCGGCGCGGATCACGCTCCCCGCCTTGGTGGCCGGGGCCCCTCGGACGTCAGCGTCGCGGCTGTGCCCCTTCTGTCCCGCCCTGACGGACGCGGTCAATTATTACATGTATTATTTGTAGAAACTTGATGCGCTAAACCTCTGCCGATGGGAGGAAGGTGCGCCGATGACCTACGTGATCGCGCAGCCCTGTGTGGATGTGAAGGACAAAGGCGTGCGTCGAGGAATGTCCGGTCGACTGCATCTACGAGGGGCAGCGGTCGCTGTACATCCACCCGGACGAATGCGTGGACTGCGGGGCGTGCGAGCCGGTCTGCCCGGTCGAGGCGATCTTCTACGAGGAGGACGTACCGGCCGAGTGGCGGCAGTACACCCGGGCGAACGCCGAGTTCTTCGACGCGCTCGGGTCGCCTGGCGGTGCGGCCGAGCAGGGATTGATCGAGCGTGACCATCAGCTGATCGCCGCTCTTCCGCCACCGGGGGAGTGAGGGGGCCGGAACCCGTCATGCGCTGGGCGCCGAGCCCGACACCCGCCTGTGCCGCTGGGAGCGTGCCGGTTCCGCTCGGCCCGCACCGCGTTACCCGTGCACCGAGGAAGGAACATCATGTACGTCACCGAGATCGCCACCTCCCCCCGCCGCCGCCCGCCCATGTCGGACGGCCCGACAGCGGCCCTGCTCACTTCCGCGGAAACTTCCGATCAAGTCGCCGTACTCCACGTCGAGTTGCCCGCGGGCGCCGTCATGCCCGAACACGACCACGGTGCCTCGCAGATCGTGCTCATCCCCCTGACCGGTTCCGTCGAGCTGCACCACGACGGCCAGGCCCGGACACTGACGGCCGGTACGGCCGCGGCGCACATCGCCACTGGCGAACGCGTCAGCCTGGCCAACCCCGGTGCGGAGCCGGCCTCGCTCATCGTCGTGGCCTCGCCACCGGAGTTCGCGGGCCGGCTGGCATCCTGGCCGCTGGCCTGATTCGCCACACCCGACAGCCGTCCTTCGCCACGGTAGAGAGGCAACGCATCGATGAACACCACGTCGTCCGCGACCGCGGGCGCGGTCACCTTCCTCTGGCTCGGAATGGTGCTGGCGATCTCCTTCCTGGAGGCGCCGTTGAAGTTCCGCGCTCCTGGAGTGACCATCCCCATCGGGCTGGGCATCGGCCGCATGGTCTTCCGTGCGCTGAACCTCGTTGAGACCGTCCTGGCCGCCGTCGTTGTTGCGGCGGTGGCCGTCGGCGACCCTCCGGCGGCCGTCCTGGTGCTCACCACCGTGGTGGCGGTCCTGCTCGCCGTGCAGTTGGGGGTGGTCCGCCCCAAGTTGAACCGCAGGTCGGACCGGGTTCTTGCCGGGGAGGACCTGCCCCGCTCGCGTGGACACGTGTACTACGTGGCCTTCGAGACCGCCAAGGTCATCGTCCTTACGGTGCTGGGGATCAGTCTGCTGGCGCAGTAGCCCGTCGCCGGGCCCGGCCGCCCGGGCCGGGCGGGCAGCACGGGGAAAAGGTTCCCTGCCGTGCGCTCCCACACACCGTCACTGCGCCCTCGGCCACGTGGCAGCGTTGCCTGCCTGGCCCGGATTTCACGCCCGTCGCCGCCCGCGGTTCATGGTCGGCCATGACTCCCGGACTCGGCGCCTCCCCAAACACTTCGCCGGGTCACATCGTCTCGGGCACGAGTGGGTGGGTCGGATGACAGCGGTACCCACGGATCCTGATCGTGGGCGGCAATGGGGGCTGGGTCGGTACCCGTGTGGATGGCCCGCCACGCGCACTGCCCCCTCGTCATCGTGCCCTGAGCCCGCTCCACATGTGGTCCGCGCGGCAGGCAGCGGCCATCTCGGACGGGAGCAGGCAGCGCGCCGTTGAGGCCTGCTTCCGACCAGGTGAGCGCGTAGTGTGACAGAGCAGGGCGACGTGATGATGTGCCCGACGGCGCCGGGAGGAAGCACCATGGCGCACGACCCGTGGCAGCAGCGGGGCCGGGACCGGGTGGCCGCGCGGCCACCGCAGCGTGCTCTGGACCGGCGGCAGCTGCGGCACCTGCTGGACGGGGTCACGGCGGTCAGCGCCGACCTGGATACCCGCAGCATGCTGCACCGCATCGTGGAAGCAGCCACCGACCTCGTCGCCGCACGCTATGGGGCACTGGGTGTGCTCGACGAGAGCGGCAAGGTGATCGACCTGATCACCGTGGGCATCGACGACCCGCGTCTGTGCGTAGTCATGGGACTGCCGCAGGGCCATGGCCTGTTGCACACCATGGTCGACGACCGGGAGCCGTTGCGAGTGGCCGAGGTGGCCGCGCACCCTCGTTCGGCCGGCTTTCCGCCCGGGCACCCGGTCATGCGGACGCTGCTGGGCGTTCCACTCCTGATGCGCGGCACGGTCTACGGTGACCTGTACGTCGCCGACAAGACGGACGGTACGCCCTTCGATGACGACGACGAGGGCCTGCTGACGGCGTTGGCCAGTGCCGCGGGCGTCAGCCTCGAAAACGCCCGCCTGTACGAGCACCTCAAACACGCCGCCGAGCACTTCCAGCGCCGTATGCTGCCCGTTCTTCCCGACCTGGCACCGCTTTAGGTCGCCACCCGTTATGAGCCTGCCTCCGAGCTGCCCAGGCTGGGCGGGGACTGGTACGACGCCATGGTCCTGCCTGACGGCGCCACGTGTGTGGTGGTCGGTGACGTGACCGGCCACAATGTGGAGGCCGCCCCGCTGATGGGACAGATCCGCAACATGCTGCGGGCGATCGCTTTCGACCGAGGCGAACCGCCCGGCCTGGTCGTGGCCCGACTGGACCGGGCCCTGACGATGTTCGACGAGCCGCCCACGGCCACCCTGGTGTTCGGCCGCATCGAGCGCAGCCGGACAGAGGGCGGCCCGTACACGTTCAGCTGGAGCAACGCCGGGCATCTGCCGCCGCTGCTGGTCGGCGCGGACGGCAGCACCCGCTACCTGGCACCCGCCCGTCACGGAATCCCGGTGGGCATCGAGACGTCCGTCGCCCGGTTCAGCCACGAACACCTCCTCCCGCCCGGCAGTACCCTTCTGCTGTTCACCGACGGGCTGGTCGAGCGCCGCGATCAGGACATCGACACCGGCCTGGACGACCTGGCCGAGCAGGCCGCCCGCTTGGCCACGGCCCCGCTGGAAGAACTGTGCGACGCGCTGATCAGCCGGAGCCGTCAGGTGTTCGACGACGATGTCGCTCTGCTCGCCCTGCGCACCCCTTCGGACGGCCCGTCCTCGGCCGGCATCGATGGGTCGTAGAACGCACCGTCGCCTGGCTCGGGTTGGGAGTTCTCGAGCCCGCGGGGCGATACGTGGCGTGATCCCTCATATACGTAACCACCGTCGCAGGTGGGGGTAGTCGTATCCCTTGTCCCCGTGGAGTTTCGCCGGGCGGCGTCGGCGTGGGCCACGGCGTGAACGGATAGGAGGTATGCCTCGGATCAGTGACTCGAAGGCCTGGCTGTCGTGCACATTGGCGCCGGAGACGCCGATGGAAAGTGGTAGGCCGTTGCGGTCGACGATGGGGTGGATTTTCGATCCACTCTTGCCACGGTCAGTCGGATTCGGTCCCGTCAGCGCCCCCCCCTTTGACCGCGCGGACACTGGCCAAGTCGATGGCGCACAGCGACCAGTCGAGCTCTCCCTGACCGCCGAGTTCGTCCAGCACCAGGCGATGCAGTTTGGCCCAGACACGGGCCCGGGACCACTCGGTGAACCGCCGGAACGCGGTGACGCCCGACGGCCCGAATCCAGGCGGCAACTGGTTCCATGTGCATTCTGACGTGGCCACGAACACGATCGCGGCCAGAACCTCCCGGTCACCGTGCGACCGACGACGGCCTTCGCCCTGCGGTCGCTCCGGCGCCGGCGGCACCACCCTCTGAAAGAGCTCCCCCAAACCGTCCGGCACCAACCGCTCGACAAGCTCGCTCGCCATACAGCCAGCATCCCGCAAGATCACACCAAACGAAATGGCCTGTAAGCCGCGTAACCTGCCTTCTGGCGTGCCGGACTTGGCGCGGGCACCGGGCCCGACGGGAGGCGCTCAGGTGGGCTAGTGCCGCATCAGGCAACATTCGCCCTGTCGATGGCTACTCTGACGACGTGGCCGATGAGAAGGGCAGTGAGAGCGGCTCGATCCGACGCCGCTCGTGGGACCACCCGGTAGTGTCCACCGCCGCGCTGGAACTGGGCGGCCTCGCTGTCTCCGGGTTGGTCGCTCTGGTGGGGTGGCCGTTCGGGTGGCTGCCCGACACTGATTTCGTCCTCCTCGTGACGGGCCTGATCGCGATCGGGCCTGCGGCTGAGTTGTACCGCGGGGCGGGCCCGCCGCGTCGGCTTGCTGTTGTTGCCGCTCTCCTTGCGCTGGCAACGGTGAGACTGCTCCTGGCTGCAGCAGTGAACTGGGCCTTTCCTGCGCTGGCTGATCCGGGCGTCGGTGTCCTCGTCGGCTACCTTGTTGCGTTACCCATCGGCGTGGCTGTGTTGGCTTGGTTCCTCACCAGGGCGAACGGTGCTTGATACGGCACTAGGGCGTGTATCGAAAGTGGATCTTGAACGTGAGATGATCTTGGTTCGGGACACGTGGAGATCTGGCGGATGCGCAATGGGCGGTGCTGGAACCGCTGTTGCCGAAGGGCAAGAAGCCCGGACGGCCGCCGACGTGGGCCAGGCGGCAGCTGATCGACGGCATACGGTTTCGGGTCCGCACCGGCATCCCCTGGCGGGACCTGCCAGCCGAGTACGGGCCGTGGGGCCGGGCGTACGACCTGTTCCGCCGGTGGCAGCGGGGCGCTGGCATCGGATCTTCACCGCGCTGCAGGCCTGGGCCGACGCGAAAGAGCTGATCACCTGGGACATCAACGTCGACTCCACGGTGTGCCGGGCCCACCAGCATGCCGCCGGGGCGAGGAAAAGGGGGAGCTGCAGAAGGAGCCGCCCGGCGGCGTCGCCGTCGAGCCGGACGACCACGGGCTCGGGCGCTCGCGCGGTGGCCTTACCACCAAGCTGCACCTGGCTGTCGAACAGGGCCAGAAGCCCATGTCCATCGTGATCACGGCCGGGCAGCGGGGTGATTCCCCGCAGTTCGAGCCTGTCCTGAACAAGGTCCGTGTCCCGCGTCTCGGGCCGGGCAGGCCGCGTACCCGGCCAGGTCGGGTGCGCGCCGACAAGGCGTACGCCTCCCGGAAGAACCGCGCTTACCTGCGGCGGCAGCGGGATCCTCTGCACCATCCCGGACAAGGCCGATCAGGCCCGCAACCGCAAGAAACGCGGTTCGCGCGGCGGCCGGCCGCCGAAGTTCGACCCGCAGGACTACAAGGCTCGGCACGCGGTCGAGTGCGGTATCAATCGCCTCAAGAGGCACCGTGCCGTGGCCACGAGGTACGACAAACTCGCGGTCCGCTACGAGGCCACTGTCCTCGTTGCCGCCATCAACGAGTGGTTGTGACGTACTGGTCCGACGACAACTCGAACACCCGTACTCGCCGACCCCCGGTGGGATTGACCGTCTCACGGACCGGATGCATCCCCAGTTTGGTCATGATTCGTTCGGAGGCGTCGTTGCCCACTTGAGTGATGCTGACGATCCGCTCCAGTTCTCGCTCTTCGAACCCGAACCGTACAGCGGCCGCAGCGGCCTCGGTGGCCAAGCCCTGTCCCCAGTGGGAACGTCCCAGCCGCCAGCCGACCTCAACCGCCGGCAGTACCTCCGGCAAGAAGTTGGGCACCGAAAGGCCGGTGAACCCGGCCAGCTCGCCGGTGGACCGGATTTCCACGGCGAACAGGCCGAAGCCCTGTGACTCCCACTCGCTCTCCCATGCCTGGACCCGGCCGCGAGTCTGCTGTTCGTCAAGGACTCTGCCATCACGGATCCACCGCATAACCTCGGGGTCGGCATTGACGGCAGCCATGGGCGCAACGTCTTCCTCGCGCCAGCGACGCAGGATCAAACGGGGAGTCTCAAGCGTGACCATCCAGTCATTCTGGATCACAAATGGGCTGTCCTCCATCCTCACCAGGCACTTTCGATACACGCACTGGAGGGGGGCCTCCCCCTGACTGGTGGACACGCTGATACTGGATCTGCTTGATCCGGAGGAAGCGAGAAGACCGCCGATGGCGATGAAGGACTACTCGGACGAGTTCAAGGCCGATGCCGTGGCCCTGTACCAGTCCACACCCGGGGCGACATACAAGAGCATCGCCACCGACCTGGGCATCAACCGGGCCACCCTGCGGGAGTGGGTGCTACGGGACCGCGAACGCCGCGGTGTCACCGCTGCGGCCGCGCAGCCGGCCGTCCAACCGGGGGCAGCGGTGCCGTCCGACGATCCCGACGAGCGGATCAGGCAACTTGAGGCGAGGGTGGCCGAGCTCGAGGCGAGCGAGCGGAAGCTCGCCACTGAGCGGGACATACTCCGCAAGGCAGCCAAGTATTTCGCCGGAGAGACGAACTGGTGAGGAGCCGCTTCCAGTTCGTCGACGACCACCGGGACATCTACGAGGGGAAGCGGCTCTGCCAGGTCCTGGACGTGAACCGGTCCAGCTACTACAAGTGGCTTGCCGGCCGCCAGGCGAGGACGCTGCGGCAGAGTAAGGACCGGCTCCTGGCCGAGCGGATCCGCGAGGTCCACCGCGAGTCCGCAGGCGCCTACGGCTCCCCACGGGTGACCGCCGAGCTCCGGGACAAGGGCCTGCGGGTCAACGAGAAACGCGTCGCCCGCGTCATGCGGACGTTCTCCATCACCGGCATCCGCCTGCGCAGACGCGTCCGCACCACGATCCCGGACCCGGCTGCCGCGCTGGTTCCCGACCTGTTCCAGCGGGACTTCACCGCCCCCGAACCCGGCCTGAAATACATGGGCGACATCACCTATCTGCCCGTGGAAGACGGAGAGTTCCTCTATCTCGCGACCGTGCTGGACTGCTTCAGCCGCAAAGTCGTCGGCTGGTCCATCGCCGACCACATACGCACCGGCCTGGTCACCGACGCACTGCAGATGGCGGCCTCGACCCGCGACGGCCTGGACGGCGCCGTGTTCCACTCCGACCACGGAGCCCAATACGGCTCGCGGGCCTTCGCCGATCTCTGCGACCGGCTCGGGGTCACCCGGTCGATGGGCGCGGTCGGCACCAGCGCGGACAACGCGGCCTGCGAGAGTTCCCACGCGTCCCTGAAACGCGAGACCCTCCAGGGCGCCCGCGACTACGGCGACGCCGGCACCTGCAGAAGGACGGCATTTGCCTGGCTGGCCCGCTAACACCCGCCGCCGGCACTCCGCCAACGGCAGCTCAGCCCCAACGAATACGAACGCCGACATCACGCGGCTAAGCTCACGCTCGCCGCGTGATCAACGAAGCGTGTCCACCATCACGGGGGAAGGCCCGGGTGCGCAGGGCAGGATGCCCGCCATGGCGGTAGTAGTCGGCCTCGGTGGGAGTGTCGATGCGTACCCGCGCGGTGAATGGGGTGGGGCCGGCGGTGACGGTGGGGTGCCGAACCCGAGCCGCACCCGTGAAGCCACCACGGTTGCCAGCCTCACGCCACCGTCCCTCACCGGCGCGATGCCTCAAACCAGGGCGCGCTGCTTCAAGCCGGACGAGGCTCGGCCAACGCTACGGGAGAGGGAAGCAGGCCGTTCCTGTGAGCGTTCCTCAGGTTGATTGGCGAGGCCAGTGTTTCAGGTTGCCGGATGAAGGTGTGGACTGCGTCGCTTCCGCTGTTGAGGGGTAGATCTCGTAGCTCTCGCGCATGCCGCTGAGGTCGAAGAGCCTGAGTATCCGGCCGGAGACGGACGCGATACGCAGCGAGCCTTCGTGTTCACGGATGCGTTTAGTGATTGCCACGATCACGCCCAGCCCCATCGAGTCCATGAAGGGGACGAAGCTCAGGTCCAGGACGAAGTGGCGGTGGCCCTCGTCGAGGAGCTTGATCACGCCTTCCCTGATCATGGGGGCGGTGTGGGTGTCCACCTCACCGTCGACCTCGACAACGCTCCAGCCATTGACCACGTCGTAGCTCACCATCACGCTCTCGCGCCGGATGATGTTCGTTCGCATTGCCTTCCCTCTTCACGTCTGCGGGCGGCGCACGGTGGTGCGGTGCGGCGGAGGCAAGGGTGAGTTCGCGTGAACGACGGTGACCGCCACTCCCGTTTCCTCACGTGCTGGTCACCGGGTCCTACTTGGTCAGCCACTCCGCGAGGACAGCGGCCTGGCTGTGGTCCACGTCCTTGGTGGCGGTCAGCAGCATCACCTTGTCGTGCGCGGCCAGGTCACGCAGATGTTCGGCCGCCTCGCGGTGCCCGGCGTCGCGCAGCTCCGCCAGGTAGCGGTGACGGAACTCGGTGAAGCGGCTGGGCTCATGGCCGTACCACTTGCGCAGTTCGCTGGAGGGGGCGACATCACGCAGCCACTCGTCCAGGTGCGCGTCCTCCTTGCGCATACCCCGGGGCCAGACCCGGTCGACCAGCACGCGCTTGCCGTCCTGCGGCGCGGTCTCCTCGTAGACTCTGCGACAGGTGATCTGTTTGGCCATCATGGCTGCCCTTCCAGATCGGTCGTCCACCCGCGCCTTGATCGGGTGGACAGTTCCGTGCCCTGCCGCGAAGCGGGTGGTCCCGACTCGCCCATTTTATCGGGGACAGCTCATGCGAACCCATCGGGATCCTGCCGGTCCACCCACCACAAAGGGACGGCGTCGGGTACGGCGTATTGACGAGGAGCATGCTGTGCCCAGCAGACGTCTCCCGTCCGCATCACACGACGTTCCCGCGCAGACGGCCCCGGGGTTGAGCTCCCTGAGCGCACTGGACGCGGCGGTGGCCACCTGCCGGGCGTGCCCCCGTCTGGTGGCCTGTCGGGAGGCCGCCAGGGTCAAGGTCAGGGCGTTTCGAGTCTGGAAATACTGGGCGCGTCCCGTAGCCGGATTCGGCCCGCCGGAGGCACCGCTGACGATCGTCGGTCTGGCGCCGGCCGCGCACGGCGGCAACCGGACCCGGACCGGGCGGATCTTCACCGGCGACCCGTCCGGCGACGCGCCGCCCGCCGCCCGCTACGACGTCGGGCCGGCCTCCCAGCCGACCGCCACCCACCGCGGCGACGGTCTGGAACTGTACGGGGTGCGGATCCCGGTACCGGTGCGCTTCGCCCCACCCGACAACCGGCCCACCACCACCGAGCGCGACACCTGCTGCCTGTGGCTGGCGCTGGACACCTTGGCAGACCAGCAGGTCGCCAAGCTCGAGAATCGCGTTCGTGGTGGATGCCACCGTCCAGACCCGCTCACGCAACGTAACGAGGGGCCTCAAGATTCTTGATCCTGTCGCGCGTGCTTCTGGGCCGGTGTCCTGTCCGAGGGCGGGTCGTCTCGCTCGCCGGTAACTCAGTGTGGATGCTCGGTCGTATCTCCACGATGGCGTCGGCGTCCTTGTCGTCGCTCTCCGTTTCGCGCCAGAGGAGGACGCGCACGGATTTCGCCTGGTGAAGCCCGGCCGCCTTCCACTCTGTCATCAGGGCGGTGATGACGAGGGAGAGGGCATATTGAGGGTTCTCGCTCGAAGCTTCGGCGGTGATCGTGCCTCGCCATCGTTCGGGGTCGGTGCCGTAGGGGCGCCATCCCTGTGAGCCGTGCGGCTCGTCCACCCGGTACGCCCAGTTGGTCTCGGTGCCCATGGCACGATCCTGTCACCAAGGAGTCCCATGCGCCGTGTCGGATCGACGCCTGCCGAGCGCGCTTGGACCGGGTACAACATTGCCCGGACGTCATCGAGCGCGAGGACGGTGACTTCGTCGTCATGGGGAAGCTCGCCTTTGGGGCTCGGCCTCGGCGGGGGCATCGCGCTGCTGTCTTGGCTGAAGGTGTCCGTGCCCGGGAGGGCAGGGTGTCGTCGTACTCGATCGATGTGACGCGCCCGCCACTGGCGGTATCACCGTCACGTCTGATTCGGTGCCGGTGGCTCCGCCCACCCGTGTCGGACGGCGTGGCCGCCGAGCTGCATGCGAGTGCGGACTCCGGCAATGTCCATGAGGTGGCGCAGGCGTCGGTGCAGTGTGCGTGGTGACAGACCGAGCTGTGTCGCGGTCGTCGGGTCGGTCACGCCGGCCAGCAGGAGCGCGAGGATCCTTCGGTCGAGGTCGGTCGGGCCCTCCGTCCCGAGCTCGACAGCCCGTTCGGCTTCTCCGCCGGTGACTGACAGCTCCAGCGGGTGGGCGGTGCGCCATACCGTCTCGAACAGCGCGTCCATCGCGTCCAGCAGGCCGCTGCGGTGCAGCAGCACCGCGCCGGGCTCTCCGGTCGGCGTGGTCGCGAGCGGGACGAGGCCGAGTTCGGCGTCGGCCAGCATGAGTTTCATGGGCAGCTGGTCGGCGACACGCAGGTGCACGCCGTTGCGCAGGGAATCGATCGCGTCCTTGACGATGCCCGGCTCCGCCAGCACGGCCCGGTCCAGTACCGCCCGGAAGTGCACGCCGCGGCCGATGGCCATGGGTTCGGCCGTGTTCTCGTCGGGAGGCAGGGCGACGAACGGTGCGGTGATGAAGGTGCGGACCTGTGTGCGGGCCGCCTGTTGCACCTGGAGATAGCGATGGCGGATGGCGTCGACGCCCGTGACGACCTCGATCAGATCGACGATGCTGCTTCCGGTCATCGCCGCCCGGTGTTCCTCGGCGAAGGTCACCAGGGCATGCTCAGCCGCGCGCAGCCCGTCCCGGCGCTGACTGATGAGAGCGCCGAGCGCCATGGCCGGCGGCGCGGCGGTGAACTGCTCGTCCGCCGACCTGATCACCAGTCCCCACTCGACCAGTCGGGACAAGGCCTTGTCGACCTGCGCCTGCGCCATGACGAGTAGATCCGACAGCAGCATCGCGGTGGAGCTTGGCCGTCCGATCAGCGCTCGGTAGACGCGCTCGTCATCGGGTTCGAGGCCCAGAACATCCAGCATCGGCGACCGACTCTCTTCCGCTTTCCGCAGCTGGGGGAGTATGCACCATGGCGGCAGACTGCGAATAGTCCCTGGTGGGAGCAGGTGTGACGGGACGGGCCCCGGAGAGTCGTCTCCCCGGGGCCCGTCAGGGCGGTTCATCGCAGGCCGTACGCCCGGATGATCTCGTTCTTGACGCCGAAGCCGCCGCTCGCCTCGGCGCTCGCGCGGACCGAGAGGAAGCCGCCGGGCTTCTTGGCCGTTGTGAACGAGCCCGTCCAGGAGCCGTCGGCACCCTTGGTCAGGGCCACCTTCTGCCAGGTGGAGCCGTCGTCGTACGAGACATCCAGCTTCACCGTGGTGACTTTGCCCGGCACGGCGCCGCCGTCCATCGACACCGGCTTGAGCGCGATCTTCTGGGTCCGGTGGGCCTGGACGTCGCCGTGCAGGTCCGACTCCAGCTTGTAGTCCAGGTTCAGCACCGAGAACGGCTCGAAGAAGTCCGAGTCGACGGTGTCGGACATGAAGGTCCACTCGGTGTGGGTGCGCGTCGACAACCGGAAGACGTCGGCAGGCCGCTCCGCGTCGAGTACAGCGCGGTAGGGCAGGTTGCCCGCCGGCACCTCCACCCACTGCATGTCTGTGCTCGACGGGTTGTCGTGGATCAGCGTGTCGCCCTGGAAGACGTGCAGGTGGGTCGGTGTCTCACCCCACGGCAGGAAGCCGCCCAGCCGCATGTTGTCGCTGGCGGAGGCCCACGCCTGCACGTTCCAGGTCATGTAGTTCTGCCAGCGGGAGTTGTACACGCCGAAGGCCTCTCCCTGGCCGGGCCGGGTCGCCGGAGCGAACCAGTCCAGCCGGGTGGTGCTGCCCCTGGCATACGTGTTGTCGCCCGAGACCATCACCCACGGCAGGGCTCCGTCGACGCCCTGCGCGTGGAACTCCCTCCAGACCTGACCCGGAGTCACCCATTCGGTACGGGTGCCCGGGTGCCACTCGGCCTCGGGGAGGTTGAACGACGGGCTGAGAGTGAAGTCGGAACGGTAGCCCTCCGCCGGCTTGCCGCCCGTGGCCGAGTAGTAGCGGGCATCGATGCGGGCGAGGTCACCGTTGGCCGGCTTGTAGACCAAGGCCCGGTCCGGCACCTGGCCGGGGTAGTTCCGGGTCAGGTCGTAGACATACGGCGTGTACTCGGTCTGCGTCGTGGTCAGTTTGAGTCTGCCGGCATTGGCCATCGAGACGAGGCTCTTGCCGGCGTCGCGGTGCACGGTGGCCACTGGGATGGTGGACTCGCCGACGTATTCCATCAGGGCACCGACACCGTCGTTGACCACGATCAACGCCTTGGCGCCGGCCTCGATCGCGGCCGCGGTGCGCTCCTGCGGCGAGACCTCGTCGCTGCGCTCGACGACGACGGCCTTGCCCTTGGCCTTGACCTTCTTGTAGGCGGCCGCCGCGCCGTTGCCCGCGTAGACGGCGTCCAGTCTGTCCGTGGCGGTGTCCAGGGCGCTGCCCGTCTGCACCATTGCGTCGAAGCGGCGGCGCCCGCCCAGCGCGCTCAGGCTGAGCTGAGGCTTGCCCTTGCGCCAGCGGGTGGTCAGCATGAACTCGCCCTGCTTCATCGGCTTCGTGGGCGAGACGTAGACGTCGTCGTACGTCGGCGGTAGCACGTACGCGCTGCGGTAGTCCGTGTACGAGTCGTGGCCCGTGTAGTGGACGTTGAAGTCGACCTTGCGCTGACGGTCCTCGGTGCGCTGCGGCGCCTCGGTCTGCAGCAGACGGGCCTTGCTCGCGTCCAGCACCACGTCCGCGGAGCCGTCCTTGATCACGGTCTCCGGGGCCACCAGCACGGCCAGACCCGCACGGTCCGCCTTCTCACCGGCCACATCGAGGTATCCCGCGACGGTGTAGGTGCCGGGTGCCATGCGCATGGTGGTCGAGCCGTCGACGTAGACCGACCACGGCCAGAGGTCGCCGGCCAGGTTGACCGTGACCGTGCCGGTGGCAGGCTTGCCGTCCCGGCCGACCAGCTTGATGTTCAGGTCGTAGCGCTCCTCCTCCTTGAGCAGCGCCACGGACGTGCGGGTCACCGGCTTTCCTGTGGCCGCGTCGGTGGCTGTCACGTAGCCGACGTGCCGGCCTGCCGAAGCGGATTGCGGGTCACCGGTCACCGGGACGGCGGCGCTACCGCCCGCCGGGACGGTCACTTTGGTGGCTCCCAGCGCGAACGGGCCGCCGTCCTCGTTCAGCGCCAGGTTCAGCGTGACATCGGCGGAACCGGTGTTGGTGAAGGTCAGGTCCTTGGTGACGGCGACGTCGCTCGGCTCGTGCGGCCATCTGTAGTTGCCGAAGAAGAGCGATCCGGTGCCGCGGACCGTGGTGCGCACGGCGGCCGCCACGTCGAGACGACCGGTGCCGACCTCGTAAGGCGAGTACCCGTTGTCCAGGCCCTTCGCGGTGCTCATCAGGTGTTCCTTGAGCTGCGCGCCGGTCCAGTCCGGGTGCTGCTGGGCCAGGATCGCCGCCGCGCCGACCACGTGCGGGGTGGCCATCGAGGTGCCGCTGAGGGTGCGGTACATGCCCTCGCCGCCGTCGGTCATCTCCTGCGAGCGGGCCGCGGTGATGTCCACGCCGGGTGCCGCGATGTCCGGCTTCATCCCGCCGGAGTAGGCCAGCGGGCCGGTGCTGGAGAAGGACGCGAGCCGGTCCTCCTTGTCCGTGGCGGCCACGGTCAGCGCCGAGGCGGCCGCCCCCGGGGAGGAGATGCTCTCCGGGCCCGCGTTGCCGGCGGCGATGACGAACAGCGTGCCGTACTGCGCGGACAGCGCGTCGACCGTCTGTGACATCGGGTCGCTGCCGTCCGTCGGGTAGGTGTCGCCGAGGCTCATGTTGACGACGTCTGCACCGGATTCGGCGGCCCACTGCATGCCGGCCATGACCCAGGAGTCCTGGCCGTAGCCCTCCGCGCCGCCGAGGACCTTGCCGACGATCAGGTCGGCGCCGGGGGCGACGCCCTTGTAGTCGCCGCCGGAGGCGGCGCCCGAGCCGACGATCGTGCCGGCCACATGCGTGCCGTGCCCGTTGAGGTCGGTAACGGCCTCACCCGGCACGAAGCTGGCCGTGCCGTCGATCACGCCGGCGAAGTCGGGGTGGTTGACGTCGACGCCGGTGTCGAGCACCGCGACCTTGGCGCCCTTGCCGTTGTATCCGGCCGCCCATGCCTCGGGCGCGCCGATCAGCGGCACGCTCTCCTTCAGGTCGGCCTTCACACGACCGTCGAGCCACAGCTTCGCCACACCCGCGCCCAACGTCTTGCTGTCCTGTGGCGCGATGGTGTTCCAGAAGGTGCGGGCCTGCCGCTTCTCGGCCTTCAGCGCGGCACCGCGGATGCCCTTGAGCTCGCGGGTCAGCTTGCTGCCGCGGGGGGCCGTCGGCTCGATGGCCGAACGGGACTTCGACGGGGCGTACGTCGCGATCAGCGGCACCGCGGCCGACTTCGCGTCGTCGTAGCCCATCTCGATGAGGTCGGTGACATTGAACAGGCGCCTGTCCAGCTTGTCCGCGCCCAGCAGCGGCGCCGCTTCGTCCGGGATGACGAACAAGTCCCCCTTGATCTCCTGGAGTTTCACGCCGCCGACGGCGCTGTCCGGCCGGTCGACATCTGCGATCTGCTTGCCGTCGGCCACCGTGGTGACTGAGACGACGTCCCCGGTGACCAGAGTGACCTTGTGGGTCGTCGTCAGCTTGGCGGGAGCGGTGGGCTTGCGCGGAGCGGCTTGTGCGGGCGCTTGCGGGACTGCGAGTCCCGACGCCAGCAGCGGCACCGCGGTGACGGCCGAGATCAGCCGCCAGCGTCTGCGCCGCAAGGCGGAAGCCTGAGAAGGGGAGGACATGCCCTGGGTCTATCGGCCGCCTCATGCCGACGTGAAGACCGGACGACGGCAAGTCTTCGCCATGGCAAGGACTTGCCAGCCACAAATTGCATGTAGTCGCGCAAGTAAGCACTTTTCTCGCCGGTGCCGGGTTGAAGTGGGTGAACTCCAGGCGACCCCACCGAGTGACGCAACCTCCCGCGCCTGTACGGGGATTGTTCATGCATCCCGGATGCGACCCTGACATGGGCGGTGGCTCACTCCAGGCGCAGGCTGATGGGGAGGCGGTCCCCGCCCGGGCCGAAGCAGTCCGGGCGGAGTCCGTCGGGGTCGATCCTGGAGCCGAGGGATCTGTAGAGATGTAGGGCCGAGGTGTTGCCCGGAGCCACCACTGACAGGGCCTCGCGAACGCCCTCTTCCCGGAGGGCGCGCAGCAGTTCGCTCATGAGGAGCCGTCCCAGACCGTGCCCGCGCTTGGGCGGGGTGACGCCCAGGCTCAGCAGCCAGCACGAGCCGTCGCGTTTCGTGGCGGCGGCCATGATGTAGCCCGTGAGCGTGCCGTTGTCGTCGACGACCAGCATGTGGTCATCGCACGCGTCGAAGAACTGGCGCAGGGCGAAGTGGGGTAGGCGTCGGCAGCGAACGCTTCTCGGTCGAGCCGGTGCACGTCCGGCAGATCGGTTTCCACGGCCCGTCTGATCAAGTGTCCTGGACGGCCGTGAGCTGAAGCGAACAGGGCAGCGGTGGGTGAGAGACGATCACCATCGTGTGCGGTCATGCCAGTCCTAAGGCCGTGTCCTATGTGGTGAGGCGGACGAGTCGCTGGTAGCAGCAAAGGGCGGCGGCGAGTCCGAGAAGACGTCGTTCGCCAACGGCCCTTGACACCCCGCCGAGTACCCTGCATGAACGTGAGGTTGACGTGACACGCGACGTCACGCTCGGCGGGAGTCCTCCAGCGTGCGCAGTCGCGACCTTCGGCGGAGGCTCCACTGAGCAAGGGGTGCCAGGGCGTCCACGAGCGACCGGCCGTCCGGAGTCAGTTGGTAGTGCACCTGCACGGGCGTGGTGGGTATCACGGTGCGCTCGACGAGGCCCGCCGCACCCAATTCCCTCAGCCGCTGGGAGAGCAGGCGGTCGGAGATGCCCTCGATGACAGCCCGGTACTCCCCAAAGCGCCGAGCGCCCTGGCCGGCCGCGTGCAGCACCGATCCCGTCCAGCGGCGCCCGATGAATTCAAGGGTGCCCTCGAAACTCGGGCACGTGTCATCACGAATAGTGTCCACTTACAAAAGATTAGCACCTTACCTGCTGTTTTGCCGGTGCGGGGGTCCGGGGCACCGTAGACGCATGACCGACTACGAACGCCCACTTTCCTTCGGAGCGAGCCTGGACCCCTCCGCTGGGACTTGGGCGCAGACCCGACGCCTCGCCCGCACGGCGGAGGACTCGGGCCTGGAGTACCTCGCCGTTCAGGACCACCCCTACCAGCCGGGCCACCTCGACTCCTGGACCTTGATCGCGCACCTGTCCGCGGTCACCGACCGCATTTCCTTCCTCACTGACGTCGCCGACCTGCAGTTGCGTCCGCCGGTGATGCTCGCCAAGGCCGCCGCGTCGTTGAGCGTGATCAGTGACGGACGGATCCGGCTCGGTGTCGGTGGGGGCGGCATTCCCGACGCCATCGCCTCAATGGGCGGCCCGGCGCGCCGAGGCCGGGACATGGTGGCGTTCGCCGAGGAGTCCTTGGGGCTGCTGCGCAAGGCCCTGGCGGGACATGTCGTACGCCTGCACAGCCCGTACCACTCCGTCGACGGCTACCAGGCGGGTCCGGTGCCCGCAACGCCCGTCGAGGTTTGGCTCGGCGCCCAGAAGCCGCGGATGCTCGCGGTCACTGGCCGGCTGGCCGACGGCTGGATCTCTCCGCTGAACATCTATGTTCCGCCGCACGAGGTGCCCTCGCGGCAGCGACTCATCGATGAGGCGGCTGCCGACGCCGGCCGCGACCCGCGGGCGCTTCGACGCGTCTACAACGT
Source organism: Streptomyces sp. 142MFCol3.1 (assembly GCF_000424945.1). Classification (NCBI taxonomy): domain Bacteria; kingdom Bacillati; phylum Actinomycetota; class Actinomycetes; order Kitasatosporales; family Streptomycetaceae; genus Streptomyces; species Streptomyces sp. 142MFCol3.1. The sequence goes on along the minus strand of NZ_AUKV01000025.1, from coordinate 28,210 downwards.
GATCGGTGTGATCGGCAACAGCGGCGACGCACCGGGCCTCGTCGGCGACGTGCAGCAGTGGGTGGACACCCTCACGGAGTGGGCCGTGGATCTCGGCTTCGACACCTTCATCTTCTGGCCTGCCATCGATCCCGAGCGACAACTCTCCCTCTTCGCCGATGAGGTGGTGCCCGCTGTCCGCGAGCGCGTCGACGCGTTCCGGAGCGGGCGATGACCGGCACTCTCGGCACTGTTCCGGCCGAGCTCGCCGGCAAGCTGGTCACGCCCGACGACCGGCGCTACCGGCTGCTCCGTTCCACCTACACCACCGTCGGCCACCCGACCGCAGTCGTGCTGCCCCAGTCCGCAGACGATGTCGCGGCAGCCCTGCGCCTCGCACGGGAGGCGGGCCTTCGCGTGGCCGTCCGCAGCGGCGGGCACGGCCTGTCCGGCAGCGGCACCAACAACGGCGGACTCGTCATCGACCTGAGTGCGCTGCACCGCGTCGACGTCCTGGACCGCAGCTCCCGCCTCGTCCGCGTCGAGGCGGGCGCCCGCTGGGCCCAGGTCGCCCAGGCGCTCGCTCCGCACGGACTCGCCATCAGTTCGGGCGACCACGGCAACGTCGGTGTCGGCGGCATCGCCACCGGCGGCGGCGTCGGCTGGCTCGTACGGCAGTACGGGCTCACCGTCGACCACATCCGTGCCGTCGAGGTCGTCCTACCCGACGGAACAGCCGTACGCGCTGATGCTGCGACCGACCCCGACTTGTTGTGGGTGATGCGCGGGGCGGGCGCGGGCGCCGGAATCGCGGTCGCCTTCGAGATCGAGGCCACAGAACTTCGTGATGTCGGCCTCGCGCAACTCGCCGTCGCGGTGGACCCTGCCGGGGAGACACTGCGGCGCTGGGCAGCCGTAATGGCACAGGCGCCGCGCGAGCTCTCGACGGCGGTGACACTCTCCCGGCAAGACGTCACCACCGCGTTCATCACCGCGGTCGTGGCCACGGACTCTCCGGCCTTCATCCGCGACGCTGTTGAACCGTTGCTCGGCATCGGTGACGCATTGGCCGTGCAGGCCCATGTCGTCCCCTACACGGAGTTGGTCCCGTCGGCGCATCTGCACGCGAACTCCGGGCAGATGCCCTCCAGCACGACCAACGGACTGCTCACGGACATGACCCCGGACGCTGCTCGCGCCCTGGTGGCGGCATCGACTGCCCCCGATCCCGTGCTGATCCAGTTGCGTTCACTCGGCGGCGCCAGCCACGACCCGGACCCTTCGTCGATGGCGTTCGCACACCGTCACCAGAACACCCTCGTCGTCGCTTCGGCATTCCCGCCGAACGACCGAGCCACGATCGCCGACGCCTGGCCCTCCATCGTTCCGTACACCGACGGCGCCTACGTGAACTTCGAGAGCGCCCCCGACAAGGACACGTTCGCTCGCGCCTACCCCGGACCGACCGGAACGCGCGTCACCGACTTGTGGAACCGCTACGACCCCGACGGGGTCCTGCGTTCTCGGCCGCCGGCCTGACGCCGGCATCAACCTCGCGACGCACGCATTCCCACTCTCACGTAGCCCTTCAGAAGCTGGCCATGGCCACCTTGCTGCACATCGACACGCCAGTCTTTCAGGGTGAGGCGTCCACCTCGCGCTGTCGCGGAGACCTTCCGAAAGACCTGGCAGGAGCAGCACCCGGAGGGCACGATGATCTACCGCGACCGCTCCACCCGTCCTGTTCCGCACATCAGTGCCGACGCCCACACCGCCGGTCTCGCGGATCCGGAGACCCACACGCCCGAGGACACCTCGCCGGAGTTACGGTGAACCCCGTCGACTTGAGGACCACCCATTGCCGTGCCTAGTCGCGGCGATGCAGGTGTGAACGGGTTCGGACGGCCCGTTCACGGGCAAGGCCTTCCGCGCGGCCGGATGGGGCGACGCCCGCTCCACCGGGCGCGGACCCCATCCGGCTGCCGGGTCAGACCATGAGGCTCACTCGCTCGTTCACATCCAGCAGTGTCTTGCCGTAGACCTCCAGGCCGACGGCAGGGATCAGGCCGGCGTGTCGGGCCGCGGTGTTCGCATCACGCCAAATGCGCTGCAGAGTGTTTGCCTCGGCGAAGGCAGAGGCGCCGTGCGCGTCCAGCAGGATGCCGATGGCCTCGAGGATCTGGCGGGCCGCGTAGCCCGCCTCGGCCCTGATGTGGGCGCGCGCGGCATAGTCCAGCGGACCGGCGGCGGCCGCCTGGTCGACCTGTGAGGCCGCGCGGTGAGCATGCAGCCGGGCCGTCTCGATCTTCAGCGCGGCCTCGGCCACCTGCATCTGGATCCCCACCGAGTTCGCCTGCCGGCCGTGAACGGTGAACGACAGCGGCTTGGATGCCGCAGCACGTACCACCACGTCCAGAGCCGCCTTGCCCAGCCCGAGCAGCGGACCGAGCAGGCAGAGCAGCAGCATCGGGCCGAACGAAGCGCCGTAGAGCTCCTCCTCGCGGGACGAGCGCGGGTATACCCCCTCCGCCGCCGCCGGGACCGACAGGACCCGGTGCGCGGGAACGAACACATCCTGCGCGACGAGGGTGTTGCTGGCGGTACCCCGCATCCCGGTGGTGTGCCAGGTGTCCTCGATTGCCACTTCCGACGCGGGGATCAGCACCAGAGCCTGATCCATGACCGCACCGTCCTCGTCCTTGAGGAGTGCGCCGACCGCCGCCCAGGTTGCGTACGGCGCGCCGGAGTTGTACGACCAGCGGCCGCTGACCCGCCAGCCTCCCGGCACCCGCTTCCCCATGCCTGTCGGTGCCGCCACACCGGTCACGCGTGCATCAGGATCGGCCCCGAACACCTCCTCCTGCGCCTGATCCGGAAACAAGCACGCCAGCCAGTTCGTCACAGAGATGATCATCCCGACCCAGGCCGCCGAGCCGTCGGCTTCGCCGAGCGCCTCCGAGACGTCGGTCAGGGTGCGCAGGTCCGCCTCCTGGCCGCCGTACCGCTTCGGCGTCAGCAGCCGGAAGACGCCGGCCTCGGACAGCGCCCGCACGACCTCGGCCGGTACGACGCGGTCCCTGTCACCCCGAGCGGCGTGCTCCCGCAGCAGCGGCTGCAACGCGGCCGCCGCTGCGACCGGCCCGGACCCGGGACAGGCATCGACCGGCCCGCCGGGCACTCCGTGGGACGTGGTGCTGTGCATAAGTGTCTTCTCCGTCGTGGTCGTTGAATGTGCTGCTCGAGAAGTGACGCCGCCGGTGGGAGACATTCGGTTTGGCGCCTCTCGCCTCGGCCCCGGCACGGGACATGCCGGAGCCTCGAGTCGAGGGCTGCTACTCAGGGAGTCCGGGACGTCGAAAGTCGGTGATGTCGTCAACGCTGCCGACACAGCCTTCATCGGTCAATCAGATGGTAAGTAGCTAATTCCTGGTTAGTGATGTTCGGTGTGGCCCCGCCCGCATGGCGGCCGGCTCCTGGCGGGGTGCGTCATCCGAGGGGAGCGGCATCGGCGCCGGCACGGGCGAGCCCAGCCCGGACTCTTGGTGCCCAGCCTCGTGAAGGAGTGGAGCCGACGCCGATGCGATAGCGAGCGTTCGTTAAATTTTCTCCTCAGGGCTGCCCGCACCCCAGGGGAGAAAACGGCGTACCGCGCCAGGTCAGCCGAGGGTCTGCGCGCTCTGCTGCCGGGAAGCGTTGCCAATCGCCTCCATCAGCTCGTGGCGCGTGTGGGCGTAGGTGAAGTCGGGGGCTGTGCGGGTGCCTTCGCGCAGGTCTCGTCCCAGGTGGGTGTAGAGCGCGGCGACGTTCCTGGCGGGGCCGACGAGGCCGTCGGGGATGTCGGCGGAGTACTCGGCGGGTACTTCGAGCCTGGATACGGTGGCGTCCTCGCCGAAGCCGGCCTGGAGGGTGAGGTCGGTGACCTGGATGTTGCCCCAGGGGGCGGTCAGGACGATGTCGCCGTCGGTGCCGTTGATCTCCCAGCGGAAGTTGTCTCCGCGGGAGGCGCCGCCGCGGTAGAAGACCGAGGCCGCGGCGCCGTTCTCCAGGGTGCCGATGACCGAGATCTGGTCGGGGGCTGTGACGGGGAACACGGTGTTGCCGTCGTCGGTGACGATCACCTCTGTGCGGCCGTGTACGAGGTTGGCCGACAGGTGGTCGAACTCTCCGAGGGTGACGTTGAGCGCGTCGATGGCGTGCAGGGCGGCGCCGGACAGGGGGGTGGCGCCCTGGGACTCGTCGTACCAGTAGGTGTGGGCCTTGGTGGTCTGCCCGTTCCAGACCATGCCGGAGGCGACGAGGGAGGTGCCGATGACCCGGCCGATCCTGCCGTCCTGGATCAGGTCGCGCACGTAGCGCAGTTCGGGGTGGAAGCGCCCCTGCAGCCCGATGGCGGTGCGCACCCCGGCGGCATCGGCGCGCTGGGTGAGTTCGGTGGCCTCCTCCAGGTTCAGGGCCAGCGGCCATTCGCTGTAGACGGTCTTGCCGGCGTCGATCGCGGCGGAGATGAGTTCCCGGTGGTGGGGGACCTTGACCGCCACCACGACGATGTCGATCCCCGGGTGGGCCAGCAGCTCGGCGTGGTTGTCGTAGGCCGCCTCGACGCCGAACTCCCGCACGGCCGCCTCTGCGGACTCACGGCGGGAGGTGCTGACGGCCCGCAGTGTGAAGTCGGGCAGTGCCTTGAGGGCGGGGATGTGGCTGATGGAGGCCCAGCCGCCCGGGCTGCCGCCGATGATGCCGACGCCGATGGTGCTCATGTTTTCACTCCTGTTGATACGGGCCCTGTGCGGGCCGGGGGAAAGGCGGTTGTCGGTACTACTTCTTCGGTGCGGTGGACGGCGTCCAGTTGGGAACGGTGTCCACTCGGAACCGGGACAGCACGCTGCTGGAGATGTACCAGTGACCGTGGATCCGCTGATAGGTGTCGCGGTACTCGCCGTAGCCGTGGAAGCCGTTCTTGTAGCTGGATCCGGCCGGGAAGCTCACGTAGTCCTCCATCGCCCAGATCGCGGTGGCGCGGTTTCCGTTCACCTGGATCTCGGGCAGGAAGCCCTGGTGGGCGGTGGGGGCGTTCCCCAGGAGCGCTGCCGTGTTCTCGGCGAGCTCCTTGCCGCTGCTGTACTTCACGCCCACGTCGATGGTGGGGTGGGCGGTGAAGAGAGCGGCCAGCTTGGACCACTGCTTGCTGTCGAGGTAGCGGAAGTAGCGCGCCTTCACCTGGCGAATGTCCTCGATGTCGGCCAGCCGCTGCACGGTGGCCGCGTTGTGTGCCGCAGCGGACTGCGCCGGGTGGGGCGCGGCGGACGCGGGCTCGGAGGCCCAGGCGGCCGCGCCCGCACCCCCGCCGGCCAGCAGTGCGGCCACGGCGGCTGCGCCGACCACACGTGAACGCCATGCGGAGGGCGTGCGGGATTCCTGCTTGCTCATGTTGTGTCCTTTCGGCGCCGCATCCGCGCGCGGGCGACGGTCGTTGAGTTCCGGGCCCGTGGGCTACCGACTTGGCGCTCGCCGAGGAGGCGCCGCGCTACCGGTCGGTCGCGACCCGGCCACGTCAGCCAGTGAACCCTTAAATGGAACGAAGTGTCAAGAAAATCATTCGAACCTCCTCGTTCCTCTACCCGGCGAGGGGGGAGATCCGTAGCAATCTGTATCGATCGTTCGGGATCGGCGAATGGCTTTAGAAGGGGGTTGCCACCGGGCGCGACGGAGCGACGGGCGCGGTACGGAGGTGTCGGCCCCTGGGCCGATGCCCGAGATTCCGGGGGCGGCGGACGGGATGGCGGCATGGAACGCTCCACGAAAATCCGTGGGCCGCCGTCCTCGTTGATCATGGCATCGGCCAGTTCACCCGCCCGCTTGCCGAAGACCTCGCCGAGCCGACGCAGGAGAGCGCCAGGACGGCATGATCACCGCCGGCACCTCCTCGCAGATCTCCGACGGCGCGGCCGCGGTCGTCGTGAGGAGCGGGGCCAAGGCCGAGGAGCTGGGCCTGGAGTGGATCGCGGAGATCGGGGTCCACGGCAACGTGGCGGGTCCGGACAACTCCCTGCACTCGCAGCCGCCCAACTCCACGCGCACGCCACGAATAAGAACGGCCTGTCGGTGGGCGACCTGGACCTCATCGAGATCAACGAGGCGTTCGCCGTGGTGACCGTCCAGTCCATGAAGGACGTGGGATCAACACCTGAAAACGGCGAGTGAGCCGAAGGGACACGGCGCCCGCCGAAACGGGCTGACCGGTTTTCCGGGTGGCAGCAAGCCCACGTCGACGTCCGCGCTGTCTTCGCGTACCGGAAAAGGGGCAAAGCGGGTCGGGGTGCCGACAAGAATGCCCCACTCGCTCGGCGGACGCGAGTAGCACTTCAGGATGCATTCCCGTCTCATAGGGATGGCGACGACGGCCAGGACATATCGGACGAGAACCCATCGGCGGGTCGGCAGCACGTCGCCCCCACGCGCCGGCCTCGGCACGGACGCGGCACCTCTTGGCCCTGGGCCGGGGAGTGGAGTGGATCGCGTGCAGACCGGTGTCCCGGCCCGTCGGCAGGACAAGGAGGCACCCGATGCGCGCACTGGTTCTGGAAGAGTTCGGCACTCCGCTGGTTCTCAAGGAGATCGCCAAGCCCGTCGTGGCCCCTGGCCAGGTCTTGGTCAAAATCAAGGCCAGCGGAGTCAATCCGCTGGATGTCAAGATCCGCGAGGGAAAGGCAGCTCATGCCCGGCGTGAACTGCCCGCGGTGCTCGGGCTGGATCTGGCCGGGGTCGTCGAGCAGGTCGGGGAGGGAGCGACGGGTTTCACCGCAGGGGACGAGGTCTACGGCCTGACCGGCGGCGTGGGCGATTTGCAGGGCTCGCTGGCCGAGTATGCGGCGGTCGACGCCCGCCTGCTGGCCCGCAAGCCCGCGTCGCTCGATATGCGGCAGGCCGCAGCGCTGCCCCTGGTCTTCATCACCGCCTGGGAAGGCCTGGTCGACCGGGCCCAGGTCAGCTTGGGGCAGAAGGTCCTTGTCCACGGCGGGGCCGGCGGCGTCGGTCACGTGGCGATCCAGATCGCCCGCGCCCGGGGCGCCCAGGTCTTCAGCACCGTATCGCCGGCCAAGAAGGAAGTGGTCGAGCGCGCGGGGGCGACCCCGATCGACTACACCACCACGACCGTGGAGGAGTACGTCGCACGGCACACCGGCGGGGAGGGCTTCGACGTCGTCTTCGACACCCTTGGCGGCGCCGTACTCGACGCGTCATTCGCCGCGGTCCGCACCTATACCGGTCATGTCGTCAGCGCCCTGGGCTGGGGGAGCCACAGCCTGGCACCGCTGTCCTTCCGGGGGGCCACCTACTCCGGAGTCTTCACCCTGCTGCCCATGCTGACCGGCCGCGGACGCGAGCACCACGGGCACATCATGCGGGAGGCAGCGACCCTCGCCGATACCGGAGCCCTCACTCCCCGGCTCGACCCGCGGCACTTCACTCTGGCCACCGCGGCCGAGGCCCACGCCGCCGTGGAGAGCGGTACCACCGAAGGCAGGATCGTCATCGACGTCGAGCAGTGACCACCCTGGTACAAGCGCAAGAAACAATCAGCAGGCCAGCCGGCATAGCCTCGTATGCAGGGGGACCGGCGGTAGGAAACTCGAAGCGGGGAGCTGGGGCGCTGACTTCCACCCCGAGCTCTCACCCGGCGACGGCGACGTTGTCATCGCGCCGCACAAGAACATCGACGTCCTGGCCAACACCGACCATGAGGTCCAACTGCGCCAGCACAACGTCGAGTACATCGCCATCGCCGGCATGGTGGGCACGATGTGCGTGGAGTCGACCGCTCGCAGCTGCAAGGAACACGCCTACCACGTGACCACCCTCACCGACGCCACGGCGGCGGCCGGCGGACGGGCCGCGTACGACGCAATGGTGCTGCGCTACCCGGCGATCTCTCACCCTCACAGTCGACGAATTCCTCGCCGCCACGAGCAGGGCGAAAGCCTGACACGAGGGCGCCTCACGGGACCGGCCGACTCACGGGACGGCCGACCTTGCACGGCTCCGATCAGCTCCGGGTCTCGCGGCATGGGTGGGCACAGGACCGTGCCGTGCTGCGCCCGTCCGCGGCCGGCATGGACGGGCGCCGCAGGCTCTACAGCCCCGCGGAGAGGTGTGACGGCCCGGCGATCCTGCGTCGGCGGACCACTGTGACGAGACCTGCCCCCAGCGATGCGGCGCCGGCAGCCAGGCCGACCAGCCGCCAGGTATGGCCGCCGGTGGCCGCGAGGCCCGGGGCGGTCACCGAGGGCAGGTGGGCCGCACGCTCGATGAGCTGGGTGATGGCCTCGGGGTGGGAGACAGGTGCGGCGTGCGAGGACGGCACTTCAACCGAGACGGCGTTGGCTCGCTTGGCCATCCAGCGCTGCGCCGCGGCCGGGATGTTCTTGTCGTTGCTCGCGATCAGGTCGAACGACGGGATGTGCCTCCACGCCTCACCGCTTGCCTTGTCCTCGAGGGCCTGAGCGGCCACGGGGCGTTGGGTGACAGCCATGACCGTGGCCTTTGAGGACGGGACGTCGGCGGCGAACTGTTTGTGGAACAGCTCCTGCTTGATGTACAGGTCAGTCCCGGTACCCCCGGCGGGAAGCGGGAAGGGCACCTGCCTCAGAGTCTGGCCCAATGTGCTGCCGGGGTACTTGGCCGCGAGTGCGCTTGCGCTCTCGCCCTTCGCCGGGAGGAAACCGGCCGCGAACACCAGAGCCTTCACGTTGGGGCTGCTGAGAGCTGCCTCGTTGATGACCGAGCCGCCGTAGGAGTGACCGACGAGGACTACCGGGCCCTTGATACTGCGCAGCACGCTCGCGGTGTAGGCACCGTCGTACTGCAGACCTCTGAGTGGGTTGGCCGGAGCCATGACCGGATACCCGGCGGCGCGCAGCCGCTCGACCACCCCGGTCCAGGCCGAGGCGTCGGCGAACGCGCCGTGCACGAGGACGACGGTGGGCTTGCCCGTGGTCTCGCCGGGCTGGGGTGCGCCGTCGGCGAAGGCCGGCGACACCGTCGCACCACATGTCGCGGTGAGGGCCGCGAGCAAGCCCATGCCGCGTGCGAAGCCGTCGGATATCGAGGAAATGTCTGCGCTCATGAGCGGCCTTCCCTAGGCAGGTCCGGCTTCTGAGTGTCGGAATGCCATGGCTGGGAGGCACGCGGGGAGGTACATCCGGGTGACAAGACGGGACGCCGGCCAGTCGGGGCCGGAGGCGCCGGCAGCGTGCGCCGGCAGGCCGAGTGAGCACGGCATGCCACTCGCGCCGCACAGGAACGGGCATGCGCCGCGGAGGCCGCAAGTGCCGGAGTGCCGGAGTGCTGCGATACCGGCGACTTCGGAGGCCGCTCGACGCGGAACCGCACGGTCATGGACCCGGTGCGTTGAGCGAACGATCGGGCGGCGATGGTGCAGGTTTCTCCGTCACGAGGGTGTGACGCGTCCACGCGGCTCGGGGCGTCCGGGATGAGCAGTTCCTGGCCGCCGACGGCAGGGCGCACGTGCCGTGGCCCCGAGCGGTCAGCCAGGGCGGTGGACGGGTCGTTGTGCCGCGCCCGCCGGGACAGATCGGTTGGCCATCCACTGGACCAGGGGTTGCAGTGCGTTCAGGAGCGACTGGCCGTCCGGTGTCAGGTCGTAGCGGATCTGTACTGGTGTGGTCGGCGTCACCGTGCGCTCGATCAGTCCCTCGGCGGCCAGTTCCTTCAGGCGCTGCGTCAGCAGGCGGTCGGAGAGACCACCGACCATCCTCCGGTACTCACTGTGGCGCCGGGCCCCATGTGCTGCGGCCGCCAGAATTCCTCCCGTCCAACGTCGCCCGACGAGTTCCAGCGCGCCCAGCAGATTCGGGCAGGTGCTGTCGTCGATGGTGCGTTCCTCGCACTGCGCGGATGGCGAAGCGGGCATTCGAAACTCCCATTCCAGGTCGGTTGCCTGTTGACGGGGACTGGGCGCCGCCGTGCGGGGACTCAGCACACCTCCCGGCACCTGGCTGCCGGCTCGGCATGTTGTTGCACGACGGTTGCTGTACCTGTTGGAGGGTTGTGCTGCTGCCGTTGTCAGCGCCGGCAGGCACGGGCACGGTCCTCGACTTCTCGGAAGGAACAACGGTGGGACAGCGCGTTCCCTTCCCCTGATGGGTGGGCCGGGGGTGCTTGTCACTCAGCCGGACGTCGCAGAATGGCGAGTGGACGTGCTCACCGCGGCACGGGCGGGTGACGACGGGAGGGCATCGCACCGCATACGCCCAGGGGCGGGGGGCTTGCCGGGGCCGTCGGCGACGACGATCTCGGCGGCGGTGACGTGGTCGATGGTCAGGCCGTGTTGCGTGCCAGGTATCCCGGACCGCCGGCGGTGGCGCGGCCGCCGACACCGACGTCGCCGCAGCCGCCGGAGCTCATGGCCAGTCCGTGCTGTGCCAGCGCGCGGGCGACATGTCCCCGGCGTGCGCCGGGGCCGACCCGGATACGTCCGGTGGCCCGGTCCAGGACCTCGACGGAGTTCATCTGCGACAGGTCGATGATGATGCCCCCGTCGCTGGTGGACCGGCCGCTGATGCCGTGGCCCCCGCTGCGCACCGACAGGGCGACGTTCTGAGCGCGCGCGTAGGCGAGGGCGGCCACGACGTCGTCGGAGTTCTCGAAATGCCGTCGCATTCCATGCGTGTGGGGCAGGACACCTCACGCGCCCCGGCGTGCTCGGGCCGTGGAACGCCGCCGGCCGCACCGTTCGCGGGCATACGGTGCGGCCGATGATGCTCCACCGTTTGTCACGGGGTGGTGTTGCCGGGGGCAGGCTGGTCGGCGGCGGCCGGTGAACTGCCTGCACGGTCTGGGGCGTGCATGCTGGCGAGCAGGCGCAGGCGTTCCTCAGAGGCGCTGCCCGGCTGCGCGTGGTAGGTGATCAGCGTTTGCCCGGCGCTCGGTATGAGCAGCTTTTCGTAGCGCAGTTCCAGTGGGCCGGCCTGCGGGTGGCGGAACCGGGTGGTGCCGGTGGTCTTGTGCTTGACGTCCTGGCGGGCCCAGAGCGTACGGAAGCGTTCGCTGCTCAGGGAGAGTTCGCCGACGATCTCGACCAGACGCGGGTCGTGGATGTCGGCGCCGACGATGGAGCGCAGGTAGGGGACGACCCGGGCGGTCATGTCTTCCCAGTCCTGATGGAGCTCTCGCATCTCGGGTTCCAGGAACGCGGCGAGGATGCCGTTGTGGCCGGGGGCGTTGAAGGGCGAGAGCGCGACGGCGAGGTCGTTGGCGGCGAGTACGTCCATGTACCTGCCGTGGACGTATGCCGGTGTGAGGGGCCAGGAGTCGATGAGGGTGCGAATGCCGTCGCTGACCTTTTCGGACCTGCGGGGCCGTTTGCGCTGGGCGCTCTTCGGTGCGGCGATCTGCAGCAGGTAGGCCGTGGCCTCCTCGTCCAGTCGCAGGGCGCGGGCGATGCTGCGCAGGACCTGCTCGGAGGGATTCTTGTCGCGGCCCTGCTCCAGGCGGTTGTAGTAGTCGGAACTGATCCCCGCGAGGAAGGCGACCTCCTCGCGGCGCAGCCCCGGGACGCGCCGGTTGCCTTGATCGGGAACGCCGGCCTCGTCCGGTGAAATGAGCTCCCTGCGCGCGCGCAGGTAGCGGCCCAGTGCGTTGGCGTCTTCGGTGGCTGGCATGTTTCCAGCGTACGAAGGCATTCCGGTTCCCTGGGTGGCCCTGCCAGTCCCAGTCTCAGCCCGTCCTGGTCCGCCTGGCGGCATTCGGTGCAGCCTGGCGGCACAGTCCGCGAACCAGGAGGAATGCATCACATGTCCCAGCTCTTCACCACCGCGTTCAACCGCGACAGCACCGCCTCCGAGGTGATCGAGGGCGTCGACCTGTCCGGCAGGCGGGTGGTCGTCACGGGTGCCAACTCGGGCATCGGCGTCGAGACCGCCCGCGCTCTGGCGGCCGCCGGCGCCGAGGTCACGCTCGCCGTGCGCCGCCCCGAAGCCGGCGAGCAGGCCGCGGCGGACCTGCGCAAGGCCACCGGGAACGACGCGATCCACGTCGCCCGCCTGGATGTGTCCGACCTGGAGTCGGTCCGTGCGTTCACCGCCGCCTGGCAGGGCCCGCTGCATGTCCTGATCAACAACGCCGGAATCATGATGCCGCCGGAACTCGAGCGCGGCATCGCCGGCCACGAACAGCAGTTCGCCACCAACTACCTGGGGCACTTCGCCCTGGCCCTGGGACTGCACCGCGCGCTCGCCGACGCGGACGATGCGCGCCTGGTCTCGGTGTCCTCCGGCGGCCATCTGTTCTCTCCCGTCGTCTTCGACGACATCGACTTCCGCTTCCGCCCCTACGACGCGCTCGCCGCCTACGGTCAGTCCAAGACCGCGGAGGTCCTCCTGGCCGTCGAGGCGCAGCGCCGCTGGGCCGGTGAGGGCATCACGGCCAACGCCCTGCACCCCGGTGCGATCGCGACCAACCTGCAGCGCCACACCGGCGGCCTGCGGACCCCCGAGCCGTACCGCAAGACGGTCGAGCAGGGCGCCGCGACCACCGTGTTCCTCGCCGCGTCGCCCCTGGTCGAAGGGGTCGGCGGCCGCTACTTCGAGGATGTCAATGAGGCGCCGGTGGTCGACGCCCGTCCCACGCAGCTCGGTGTTCCCGGTGTGGCCCGCTACGCGCTGGACCCGGCGAACGCCGAGCGCCTGTGGGAGTTCGCCGGCGACATCGTCCGCTGAGCGCGGAAGTCCAGCCCCCATGTCTCACCCGCTCCGACGAAAGAACCCTGCAATGAAGGTGACCATCGAGAAGATCGGCTTCATCGGTCTCGGTGACCAGGGCGGCCCCATGGCCGAAGCCATCGGCGAGCACGGCTTCGAGCTGCACGTATGGGCCCGGCGCCCCGCCTCGCTGTCCGCGGTGGAGAAGGTCCCGCACACCGTTCACGGCACCGTGGCCGAACTCGGGGCGTCCGTCCAGATGATCGGGTTGTGCCTGCGCGACGACGCCGACCTCTGGGACGTCCTGGACGGCCAGGGCCTGCTGGCCGCTGTCGCTCCCGGGACGATCATCGTCAACCACGGCACCGGCGACCCCACCGAGGCCGTACGCGTCGCCGACCACGTCGCCCGGGCCGGAGGGGTCTACCTCGACGCGCCCGTGAGCGGCGGCAGTCCCGGCGCCCGCGCCCGCACCCTGACCACCTTCACCGGCGGGTCCCGGGACGCCTTCGAGGCGGCCCGGCCGGTGTTCGCCACGTTCAGTGACACGGTCAAGCTGATGGGGCCGGCCGGCGCGGGGCAGTTCACCAAGCTGTTCAACAACGCGCTGACCATCACCAACATGAAGAACGCCGAGGACGTCCTCGGTCTGGCCGCCCAGGTCGGTCTGGACGTTGCGGCCCTCATCGACGTGGTCTCCGCCAGCAGCGGCGCAAGCGCGGCGCTGCGCGCCCTCGGCGGAGACATCACACCGGAACTGGCCGAACACGTCCACACCCTCATGCACAAGGACATGCACCACTTCGCCGACGCCGTACGCGCAGGTGGCGGTGACCCCTCCGAGGTGCTGGAACGCGGCCTCGCCGGCGCCGCGGGCCTGGTCGAAGCGGCCCGCATGGTGGCCCGTACCCGCAAGAACGCCACAGCGCAGGGGGGTGACCAGTGACCGCCGGGATCCCGGCGACCAGCCGCGCGGCCGTACTGACCGCCACCGGCGAAGCACTGCAGGTGCTGGACGTGGAGATCCCCGCGGTCATCGAGCGGGACGCGCTGCTGGTCCGCATGACCGCCGCGACGCTGTGCGGCACCGACGTACACGTCGCGGACGGCTCCGCAGGCGACGTCGGCGGCGCACTTCCCCTGGTCCTCGGGCATGAGATGGTGGGCCGGATCGCGGCCTTCGGCGACGGTCCGCGTACCGACTCGCTCGGCCGGCCCCTCGCGGAGGGCGATCGGATCGTCTGGACCCACGGCATGTGCGGCCGCTGCCGCGCCTGCGTCATCGACGGCGAGCCGAGCCTGTGCGAGAACCGGCGCCGTTACATGACCGAGAGCGCTCACACCTACCCGTTCCTGCACGGCGGCTTCTCCGAATACGGGTACGTGTACCCGACTGCTGGGAGGGTCCGCGTCCCGGACGAGGTCCCGGACGCGGTGGCCTCCGCCGCGGCGTGCTCGCTGCGCACGGTGATGCACGGCTTCGAACGGCTCGGCCGAATAGCCGCGACCGACACGGTCGTGGTGCAGGGCGCCGGACCGGTCGGACTGTTCGCCGCGGCCAAGGCGGTCGCCGAGGGTGCGGGCCGGGTCATCGTGATCGGTGGTCCAGCCGAGCGGCTCGAGGTCGCCGCCCAGTGGGGCGCCGACGTGTGTGTCGACGTGGCCGAGGTCACCTCCGGCGCGGAGCGCGCGGCGCTCGTGAAGGACCTGACCGACGGCCGGGGCGCCGAGGTCGTGCTGGAGATGTCCGGCGTCCCGTCGGCCTTCTCCGAGGGCATGGACATGCTCCGGCCCGGTGGCCGCTATCTCATCGTCGGCCAGGCCCATCAGCGCGACGTGCCGTTCAACCCCAGTGTGATCATGCACAAGCAGGCGACGCTGATCGGGTCCCGGTCCGCCGGCGTCGACCACTACTGGAAGGCCCTGGACTTCCTTCGCACCCACGCGGACCGCTTCGCCTGGGACGCCCTGCTCTCGAACCGGTACCGGCTCGACGAGATCAACACGGCGTTCGAGCGGATGCGCACGTGGAGTGAGATCAAGCCCGTCATCGAATTCGACCGGGCCTGAGGTAGCGGTGAATCCCATCCCTACCGTGAGACACACCGCCCCGGTCTCCCCTGCGCGGGGGGACCGGTGGCGGGTCGCCGGTCTTCTTCTGATCACCCTCGTGGGCGCCCTGGTCAGCAGCCTGGGCGCCCCGCTCATGCCGGCCATCGCCCAGTCCACGCAGGTGTCCCTGGCGACGGCGCAGTGGACCCTCACCGTCACCGTCCTCGTCGCGGTGGCGATCACCCCCGTGATGGGCAGGCTCGGTGACACCCGTCACCGGCGCGTCGCGGTTCTGGTGGCACTCACGCTCGTGGCGATCGGCTCGGTCGTCGCCGCCCTGGGAACCTCGAACTTCCCTGTGCTCCTGATCGGCCGCGCCCTGCAGGGAGCCGGGCAGGGCCTGGCACCGGTGACCATCGCGGTCGCGGGCGACACCTTCTCCGGCGATCCCGCTCGGCGAAAGCGCGTCGTCGCGATCCTCTCGATCGTCAACGCGGCGGGTGTCGGGCTCGGTTACCCCCTCACCGGGGTTCTCGCCCAGGGCGCGGGCATTTCCGGCGCCTACTGGTTCGGTGCCGCGGTCACCGTGGCAGCCCTGCTCACCGCGCCGGCCGTCGTCCCCGCCCCCCGCGACCGCCCTGCGTCAGCGATCGACGTGCCTGGCGCCGTCCTGTTCGCCCTACCGGTCACGGCTTTGATCCTGGCCACCTCCGAAGGCGGGAACTGGGGCTGGACGTCGCCGGCCACCCTGACGGCCGGCGGTACGGCGCTGCTCGTGGGCGCGGCCTGGGCCTGGTTTGAGACGCGTATGCCATACCCGCTGGTCGACCTCCGGCAGCTGCGGGTACGTCCGGTGCTCAGCGCCCACGTCACCGTGCTGCTGGCGGGGATCGGCATGTACCTGCTGCTGTCCGTGAGCACCCGCATGATCCAGGCACCGTCGACGACCGGAGGGCTCGGCAAGTCCGCCGTGGTCGCCGGTCTCCTCATGCTTCCGCAGGCGCTGGGAAGTCTCGCCGCCGGATGGACCACCCGCCGACTGGGCAGGTGGCTCCCGGCACGCTGGACGCTGCCGCTGGCCGGCGTCGTGATGATGGCCGCGATGGCGTTGTTCGCCCTCTGGCGGCACAGCCTGCCGGGCCTGATGGCCGCCATGCTCGTGGCGGGCATCGGAATCGGCATCATCTTCTCCACCGCCCCGGGGCTCATCGTGGAGAACACCGGCAGCGATCAACGCGGCAGCGCGCTCGGCTTCAACCAGGTCTTCCGCTATGTCGGTTACGGCTTCGGCAGCGTGCTGACCGCCGTCGTCCTGGAATCCCGCACACCGCATGGATCGCCCTACCCCGATGACGGCGGCTACGTCGTGGCGGCTCTCGCCGGAGTGATCATCTGGCTGCTCGTCGCCGTGGTGAGCGGCGTGACCGGTCGCCGGCGCCCCGTACAAGCCTCTTCAGGAGAAAAAGCATGACCGCGACACCCGCACCCGGCGAAGCCGTGCGCCTGGGGGACCTGAATGTCCGCTACCTTCCCGACGGCATCATCCGCGCCCATCCTCTGCAGGCCTACCCGGAACATGTGCACCTCGCGCTGGATTCCGAGCTGAAGCTGCTCGACGAGGACGGCATGCTGCTGCTCAGTGTCGGCGCGCTTCTCGTCGAGACACCCGCCGCACGCATACTCATCGACACCGGAATCGGGCCCCGTGTCATCCCCATACCGTCCCCGGACCCCGCCCTGGCCGCGGGCGTGATGGCGGGCGGGCAACTGCTGGACAGTCTCGCGGAGGCGAACCTGCGGCCGGACGACATCGACGCGGTCCTCCTGTCCCACCTCCACGCCGACCACGTCGGCTGGATCACTTCCGACGACATCTCCACCGAACCCACGTTCCCCAATGCCGAGTACTTCGTCGGCGCCGGCGAATTCGACTTCTGGGGTCGGCCCGCCAACACGGCACGTCTGACCGCACCGACCCGCCAGCAGTACAGCGTCATCGGCTCACGCCGCCACGACCTGCGCACCGGCGACCAGCCCTACCCGGGAATCGAGGCCCTTCTCACACCCGGGCACACCCCGGGACATGTGAGCTTCGTCCTGTCCGGGGAGGGCACTCAACGCGCGATCGTCGTTGGCGACGCCATGCACACGACGGCCGAGGTCCTGCACCCGGACAGGTGCTGGACCGGCGACCTCGACCCCAAGGCCGCGGTCGCCTCCCGGCACGCGCTCGTCGGGGAACTCTCCCGGCCCGGCACCGCCACCATCGGCCCTCACTTCACCGGAACGGTGTTCCCCACCCGCGCCTGGTGGCCGGGTAGTGACACCTGATCCGCACCGGGCGGGTTCTGCCTCCGCGGCCGGAAACTCAGCGCGGCGCGTTCCAGGCGTCGCGCTGAGTCCCCCCGAACGGGCGATTCGCGATGCGAGGGGCCAAGGATCCGGTGCCGCGGCCGGCCGCCTCCGCGGTGAGTCCAGCCCCAGGGGATCAACGGGGTGCCGCCGGCGAGGCGGGCACGCAGCGATTCCCCTGCGGGACCTCGCCTGACCTTCGGCTCCAGGAGTCGTCACCTACTCCCGTCGTCCGGGACAGGAGGACGCGGGCGGAGGCGGCACAGCGGATCCAGCGCGGGCCCGTCGCAAGGTGACTCACCCGCCTTGGCCCCTGGTGCCGCCTCCGCGAACGCAGACGGGGAGGTTCAGAACTCCAGGACGAGGCGACCGCGTACGCCGCCGGCCTCCATCAGACGGTGGGCCTCGGAGGCCTGTTCGGGAGGGAAGGTGCGAGCCACGCGCAGGGTCAGCTTTCCAGCTTCGGTCTGTTCACGCAGGTCATCGAGTCGGCTGCGGTCGCCCAGGTAGTCCGGTACGAAGGCCATGCGCACGCGCAGAGACCGCTTCCGCATCTCGTCGGGGCTGAGGGCGCTGGTTCCTTCGCCGAGGACGGTGACGATGACGCCGCCGTCATGGACCGCCGGGGCCACCGCCGCCGAACCGATGACCGCCGCGTCGATCAGCCCTGCCACTCCCGCCGGCACGGCCCGCAGGATGTGCTGAGCAACATCGGTACCCCGGGGTACGACGATGTCGGCACCGAAGGAGCGCACGAGCTCCTCATCGGCCGGCGAGGCGTCCGCGACGACGGTGAGTCCGCCCGCTTTGGCCATCTGGGTGACGTAGCCGCCGACGGCTCCCGCTGCGCCGGTGACCGCGAGCGTCTGCCCCGCTGAGAGCCCGGTCAGGTCGACAGCGAGCCGCGCGGTCAGCCCGTTCATGGGCAGGGTTGCCGCCTCGGCATGGGCCGTGCCCCGCGGTGCGCGGGCGACCTGCTCCGCGGGCAGGACGACGTATTGCGCGTAGGCGCCGCCCAGGGCACTGGTCGGGTCGGCCATGGCCATCACCCGGTCCCCCAGACGCAGATCGGTCTGCGTGCCGGTGCCGATCTCGTCCAGCACCCCGGCTGCTTCCATGCCAGGGACATACGGGGGTGCGGGGGATGTGGGGCCCAGCGCCCCGATACGCAGGTAGCGGTCACCGGGGTTCACCGTGGCGGCGTGGACCCGGACGCGTACCTGCCCGGGACCGGCATGAGGCTCGGGCACCTCGAAAACGCGCAGGGCTTCCGGCCCTCCGAATTCGGATACTCCCACTGTTTTCATCTTTGTCCTCTTCATTCGGGCCGAAGTTGAGTATGTGTAGCGTGGTGGTGTCGTGCCCGGCCGGGGCGTCCGGCCGGGTCATCCGAAGATGCGTACTGCCCGTTCGGCCGAGGCGCTCTCGACGGCGTTCATCAGGCGGTGGCGTGGGTGAAGTCGGGGGAGTGGGAATGGCGCTTCGTCCAGGCCGGGCCGGATCCATTCGGCGCCGACGAACAGACAGGGTTGCCCGTGGCGGTCGCGTACGGTCTCGTCCGCCTCGTGCGGGAGGGAGCGCGGCAGGGAACCGAACAGGGCGGTGGCACGGGCCGCAGTTCACAGATCTCCAACGAACTCGGGATGGCTCACACCCTGGCCCGCTGGCGTACGCGGACACTCGATCGCGGGCACGCGCGGGCCTCGGCGGCAACTGACGGGCACTTCGACGTCGGTCACCGCAGTGGGTCAGCAACGGAGAACGGCGGCTCGGTCGCCGCGCGCACCATGTCGACAGTGGCGCCGTGGCCGAGTTCCACCAGATGCAGGCCGTCGGCAGTCACGTCGAAGACCGCCAGCTCGGTGATGATCCGGTCGACGACACCGCGGCCGGTGAGCGGCAGGGTGCACTCCTGAACGATCTTCGGGGAGCCGTCGCGGGCGGTGTGTTCCATGACCACGACAACCCTGCGGGCGCCGTGGACGAGATCCATGGCGCCGCCCATGCCTTTGACCATTTTCCCGGGAATCGTCCAGTTGGCCAGGTCTCCGCCGGCGGACACCTGCATGGCGCCGAGGACCGTCGTGTCGATACGGCCGGAACGAACCATGCCGAAGGATGCCGCCGAGTCGAAGTAGGCGGCGCCGGGCAGGACGGTGACGGTTTCCTTCCCGGCATTGATCAGGTCCGGGTCCACCTCCTCCTCGTACGGGTAAGGGCCGACGCCGAGGATCCCGTTCTCGGCGTGCAGCACTACGTGCACGCCGGGGGGAAGGTGATTGGGGATCAGGGTGGGCAGGCCGATGCCGAGGTTCACGTACTGGCCGTCGGTCAGTTCCCTGGCCGCGCGTGCGGCCAGCGCGTCGCGCAGTTCGCCGCTGTGGGTCCCGGTGGTCGTCACTGTTCCTCCTGCGTCGTGTCTGTGGCGGGTGTGTGATGTCGAGGGTTGAGTCAGACGTCGCCCGGCTCGCGCACCGTGCGGCGCTCGATGCGCTTGTCCGCGACGTCGGCGGCCACCACGCGGTCGACGTAGACGCCCGGCAGGTGGACGGCGTCGGGCGGAATCTCACCGGGCTCGACGATCCGGTCGGCCTCCACCACGGTCGTCCGGCCGGCCATGGCGCACAGTGGATTGAAGTTGCGGGCGGCGGCGTGGAAGACGAGGTTGCCGTGCCGGTCTGCGACCGCCGCCCGGACGAGCGCGAAGTCGGTGGTGATGGCCTCTTCCAGCAGGTACCGGCGGCCGCCGAATTCCCGCACTTCCTTGGGCGGGGAGGCGACCGCCGTGCTGCCGTCCGGCGCGTAACGCCAGGGCAGTCCGCCCTCTTCCACCAGGGTTCCTGCGCCGGCAGGGGTGTAGAAGGCCGGGATGCCCGTGCCGCCGGCGCGCAGCCGTTCGGCGAGGGTGCCCTGGGGCACCAACTCCACCTCGAGCTCGCCTTCCAGATACTGGCGGGCGAACTCCTTGTTCTCGCCGACGTAGGACGAGGTCATGCGGGCGATGCGACCGGCCCGCAGCAGTAGTCCCAGGCCGCCGTCGTCGACACCGCAGTTGTTGGACACCACGGCCAGACCGGAAGTACCTGCGGCGACAAGAGCCGAGATAAGGGTGGAGGGGATGCCCGAGAGCCCGAAGCCGCCGACCGCGAGGGTGGCACCACCGGGGATGTCGGCCACCGCGTCGTGTGCCGAGCCGACCACCTTGTCCATCTGACTTTCCTTCACTTCGAATTGGGCGCACGCGCGGGATCACCGCCGTGCTGGCACACGGATGGGGCGCGTCTGCTGCCGAGCACCTGGCCGGCGGCAGACGTACTGCCTAGTCCGGGGCCGTGGGAGCCAGGCGCACCGGGTTGCGGAGCCGGCCCAGCCTCTCGATCTCCACGGTGACCACGTCACCGGAGCGCAGGTATCCGCCGCTCGCCAGGGCGACGCCGCCTGGTGTCCCGGTCATCACCACGTCGCCGGGCAGCAGGGGCGTCGTGGCCGAGACATGGGAGATGATTTCCGGAACAGAGAAGATCATCTCGCTGGTACGGGAGTCCTGGCGCACCTCGCCGTTGACATACGTGCGGATCGCCAGATCGAAGTCGGTCCCGGTCTCGTCCACGGTGACCAGTGCCGGACCCATGGGCTTGAAGTGCGGGAAGGACTTCCCCCTCCGAACTCCGTCGATGTCGGTGACGACGCCGTTGGTCATCGCCGCCAACTGCACGTCACGGGCGGAGACGTCGTTGACCGCGATCAGCCCCGCGACGTGGTCCCACGCCCGTCCCACCGGGATGTCTCGCCCCGGTCGGCTGATCACCACGGCGAGTTCTGCCTCGTAGTCGACCTGCGAGGGGGCCTCGGCCGGCAGCCAGATGGGGTCGTGCGGCCCGGTCGCGCTCATGCCCGTCACAGTGATGAACGCCGGGGCGGTGGGGGTCGGCATGCCGGCCTCCGCCACGTGATCGCGGTAGTTGGCACCGGCGATCACCAGCGTGCCCGGAACCGCCACCGGGGACAGGAGCACCGCATCCTGGAACGGAATCTTGCTGCGGACACGGGCGCATCGGGCCTGTTCGATGCCGTCCGACAGCAGATCGGCGACATCGAGGTGGGGGAGGTCGAGAAGAGTGAGTTCATCGCCCTCGCCACGGGCCAGCCCCGCGGGTGTGCGGTACAGGCGCATGGTCATTCACCTCCCGCAACGATGTCGACGACTCGCCGGGCGATACGCCAGCGGCCGTCGTCGCCCTTCACGAACCGGTCCGTGAGCAGCGTCACCGCACGAGGCACCGGCGCGGTGCCCGCCCGCTGGTCGTCCTGCCGGTACAGATGCAGGTACGTCCGGACCTCCGCCTCAGCCGGCGACAGCAGGTGGAAGGAGGAGGCGGCCGGGACGTGGACGCCCTGCTTGCCGCTGTCCTCCTGCCGGGCCCGCATGGCCGCGGCCAGTGCGGTTCCCGAGAAGGACGACGAGCCCATCACCAGTTCGCCGTCCGAGGTGAACAGTTCCACGGTGCGCGCGGCCTCGCCGCCGTCGACCCGTCGGAAGAACGCCTCGATCACGTCCAGGCACGCCGCCCGGGCCTGCAAGGCCGCCAGGTCGGGTTCGGTACCAGGCTGCCGCTCCGCAGCGGTGGTTGGTTCGGCCATCACTGAGCCTCATCTTCGGGGAAAGGGGGTGCGTCGTTCAGTGAGCCTGGTCAGTGGCCACTTTGGGAGGGTGACGCCCCGGGTGTGACCGACACGCCCCGCCATCTGCCGCGCGGGGTGTCACCCTCCTGAATGCCGGCTCACCCGAAGGGTGGACGTTCCGAATGGGCTCAGTGGCCGAGGGTCCAGGCGCCCTCGGTCAGGCCGAGCTTGTCCGTGTACATGTCCACGAGCAGGTGGTCGCCCTTGAGCTGCGCGACCGAGGCATCGTCGAGCAGATCCTCCTGGTGGACCAGCCAGCCGGTTCCCCTGCCGGGGCCGAAGGGCACGACGAGGTGCGGGAAGGGGTCCGCGAACACGGCGTCCTCGCCCTCCTCCTCACCGACGATGTGCCGCCGGATGTTCTTCGCGGCCACCTCCGCCTGGATGTCGGCGAGGAACGCGGTCGGCAGGCCGAGATCGGCGATGTCGCCCACCGCGTACACGGTCTCGTGGCCCTCGACCCGCATGTCGTCGCCCACCCGCACGGTCCCCGAGGTGTTTCGCGCCCCGGTCAGGCTCCCGGCGAGATATTCGGAGGGCACCGCCCCGCCGAAGCAGCGCAGCCACAGGTCCGCCTCGATCGTGCGGCCCGTGGTGGTCTGCGCCGTGAACGGCGCCACCACCCCGGCCGGCGCCTCGGGCAGTTCCGTCAAGCCCTCGCCCAGGCGCAGGTCCACTCCGGCCTCGGTGATCATCTTCCGCAGTGCCGTCCGCAGCTTCTCCGGGTAGTTGCCGCCGAGCACGTCCGAGGAAGGATCGAGAAGAGTGACCTTCTTTCCCGGCCACTGCGCCAGGATCTCACCGACCATCTCGATACCGACCGCACCCGCACCCAGGATCACCGCGTGGTCCGCCTGCTCCAGCTCCTTGGCGGTCCTGACGTAGTTGTCCTTGGACCTTTCGCTGCTCTCCTCCCCGTCCTTGGCCGGGAAGGGGTACCGCGATCCGGTCGCCAGCACCAGGAAGTCCGGACGCAGGACCTGACCCGAGGCCAGCTCGACGCGGCCCGGCTCGACCCGTGCGGCCCGCTCGTGCACCACCCTGCCCCGGGTGAGCAGGCTTTCGTAGGACATGAAGATGTTGTGCGCCCAGTCCGGCTGCACCGTCGCGCGCAGTGCACCGATGTTGTGGCGGAAGGAGTCGCGCGGCTCGACGAGGATGACGTCGGCGATGTCGTCCAGCTCCCGGGCCGCACGGATGCCGGCATAGCCGCCTCCGATCACAACGACACTGGGGCGGTTTTCGGATTCCTGGGACATGAGCTGCTTCTCCAATTCGGGTGTTGCGGGAAAGAGTTGGTTTCCTCGCTGCGGGAGCGAGCACGACCGGGACCCGCCGCGTGATGTCACGCTGCACAGCTCCACGAGCTGCGGCGACAGTCGTCGACACACGACAGTCCGCCGGGACCGTCGGTGAGGGGGGAGAGGGAGGCCGGTGCGGCGGGCGGCTGTCCGTCCGGATCGTCCGCCGCACCAGCCAGGGCCCGCGCGAGGGTCGCCGCGGGCGACCTGCCTCTCGTGTACACGCACAAGGACGAAAGGCAGGTGCTTTCAGGAGGTCACCAGGTCGGCTTGACCAGATCCTCGAAGGACTCGCCGGCCCGGAAGCGCTGTACCAGGTCGTCGAGGTCGATGGGGGCACCGCCGGGGCGGCGGAGCCAGACCTCGCCCTGCATGAAGTCCTCGGCCTCTTCCGCCGTGGCGAAGTTGTCGATCTGCAGTTCCACCAGGTTTTCCTCGGGGTCCCGGTAGTACATCGAGGTGG
The DNA here is from genome assembly GCF_000424945.1 of Streptomyces sp. 142MFCol3.1. Lineage (NCBI taxonomy): Bacteria > Bacillati > Actinomycetota > Actinomycetes > Kitasatosporales > Streptomycetaceae > Streptomyces > Streptomyces sp. 142MFCol3.1. The sequence continues at coordinate 4,661 of NZ_AUKV01000025.1, read as the reverse complement.
TCACGCCGTGGTTCATCGCCAGGACCGGCCAGATCTCGGCGGCGGCCAGCCGCTCGTAGGTTCCCAGCAGTTCCAGGATCGTGTCGTAGGTGAAGGCGATGTGGAACAGCCCCGTGGCAGGACCGGCGAGTGCCTGGAAGATGTCGGTGTCCGCGGTGACGGGGGCGGGCTTTTCCCGCTTCACGATCGGCCGGACCGGCTCGGCCTGATCGGGGTTCTCCAGGTCGGCCATGTTGGCCAGCGCGATCCGGTGGTGCTCATCGTCATAGGTGATGAAGGCCGAAGCCGGGTCCTCGTGCATGACCTTGCCGTCGAGCACGGTCACATACCATTCCCGCATTTCCTTCAGGTGCTGCGTCCGCAGGACCACATGTGCGAGCTTGGCAGGAGACGCCATCGTCTTTCCTCCTTGTGTGGGGACGGCCATTGGGCCGGACCGACGTTGACCGCATGCTTGGGCGCGGCCGCGCCCGGGATGAAACCGCCGCCTGGGGCCACGATCGGGCCCTGTCAGCGAAGACCGGCACCCCGGTGGTGCCGCACGTCAGAAGTGCGGTGGACACGTGATTGCGCAGACCGAGCAGTCACCGCGGCCCGTATGTGTTCGCCGTCGGCCCGTCTCCGCCGTCATGCGGACGGCCGCCACGGTGACCAGACGTTGCGTCAGCGACGGCGGACGGGCTGCCGGCCGGTGAGGGCCGGACGTGCTCGGTCATGCGTCTCATGGTGCGGCCGTAGCTCATCGTGGCCAAGAGGGGCATTAGTCACTAATGAAAAGTAAGTAGCGGTGGGTGGATGCGCAGCCCGCAGGCGCCACTCGGGTGCCCCAGTACGGCGCGACCGTTTCGCGGGCACCACCTTGTCGGCCGTCGCGGCTATGGCCAGAGCCTCGTCCGCATCGGACGGATTTGTCTGTTGGTTTTGCCGCCGCGGGGCCGCTGGCGCCCGGTGAGGGCGGGGGTGGTTGCGGGCGAGCGGCTGAAACCCTGCCCTGCAGCAAGTCTCCGGCATCGGAGGCCGCCTGCTGGCGTCGCATCTCGTTTGAGCGATCTCGAACTGTCACTCCCGCCGTGACGCCGTGCCCTGCTCATCGGACCTTCGAGACCAGGCGTCCGTCCCACCCGCGCCCGCCCAAGGCCCATCTCGCAGCGGCCGGCGATGACCGGCGGCTCCGCAAGACTCTCCGCATTTATTTGCCGATCGTTCCATCAAAAGGTACGGTCGGTTGTATGGCACGTACTCGCGAGTTCGACACCGAAGCCGCCGTCACCGCGGCGATGCAGGCGTTCCGGCGTACCGGGTACGGTGGCACCTCCGTGCGTGACCTGGCGAAGGCCATGGAGATCGGCAGTGGTTCGATCTATGCGGCCTTCGGCAGCAAGGAAGGTCTCTACCTGGCTGCACTGGACTTGTACCGGCGGCACTACGCGCTGCCGTTCATCGAGATGCTGCGCGCCGGCGGTGACGCGCGGGAGACGATCCGTGCGGCTTTCGCGGCAGTGATCGACGAAGTGACCTGTGGTCCCGGTCAGGCGTCATGTCTGATTGTGGGGGCGGCGATGGAGCGTGCGCACAGCGACGCGCAGGTGGCCGAGCGGCTCCGCGCAACGACGCAGCTGCTTGAGCTCACACTCTTCGAAGTCATCGCAGAGGCGCAAGGACGGGGCGAGATCCCGGCCGACCAGAGCGCCGCAGACCTCGCCGGATTCCTCGCCATGACCTTCCAGGGCATGCGGGTCATGGGTGCCATAAATCCCGATCGGGCCGCGCTGACGCGGACCGCGGAGGTCGCCCTGAACTGCCTTCGCTGAGTGTGCGGGGCCGGGTTCCGACCGGTCCTTGGCGCCGCGTGACAGCTAGGCATTTTTATGTGCGCTTAATTTAATGATCGTTCGAGTTAGAATGGAGTGAGTGACCCCGGTTCCGCGGAGGGACCACTGCCAGGCCTCCCACTACACATCCCCGCGATCACGGCGTCGCCGGCGTTCCGACTCCGCGACGTCAGCACATCGCGACAGGGTTCGGCGCGGCCCGCCGCAGCCGCGTACAACGACCGTGAGAGCCCCTGATGCAAGTCGCCATTGACTCCTGGCCGGCGCCTGGGGCGCGGACACCGCTGTCCGCACCCCTCAGGTACCGGCGTCGTGCGCGGGGGACGACGGCACCCGGGCCGACCTCGCTCACTCCATGGGCGGCAACGGCGCCCGCCCGTCCTCCCGGCTCGCCCGGGACCTGGGCCGCCGGCGCCAGCATGGCCCGACGCCATGCCGTGTCCCGGCGCGGCTGACCGATGCCACCGAGTGCACCCGCACCACCGGCACGGCGCAAACCTTCCATCGACGTAGTCCGGCCGAAAAGGCCTGGCCGACAACCGACACCTTCAAGGAATGCCAGTCATGTCCCAAGACGTCCACCATCCCGACCCCCGGCGCTGGTTGGCCCTGCTGTTCATCGCCATCGCGCAGCTGATGGTCTTCCTCGACGGGGCGATCATGAACATCGCTCTGCCCTCCGCTCAGCATGACCTGCACTTCACCGACGGCGGCCGGCAATGGGTCATCACCGCCTACGGCCTGGCTTTCGGTGGTCTGCTCATTCTGGGCGGGCGCCTGGGCGACCTCTGGGGCCGCAAGCGGGTGTTCGTCATCGGACTGGTCGGCTTCGCCGTGGCCTCGGGCCTCGGCGGCGCGGCGCAGAACCTGCCCACGCTCCTCACGGCCCGTGCCCTTCAGGGCGTCTTCGGCGCGCTCCTCGCTCCCGCAGCCCTGGCGCTCATCTCCCTGGCGTTCACTGATGCCAAGGAGCGTGCCAAGGCCTTCGGCATCTACGGCGCCATTGCCACCGCGGGCGGTGCCCTCGGCCTGCTGCTCGGTGGAGTGTTCACCGAGTACACCGACTGGCGCTGGGGCTTCTACATCAACCTTCCCATCGCCGCCATCGGCATCATCGGCGTCCTGACCGTGGTGCGCGACCCCGGCGCGCACGCGGATCGTGGTCGGCTGGACGTACCGGGGGCCATCCTCGCCAGCGGCGGCGCGGTCGCCCTGGTCTTCGGCTTCGCCAAGGCGGAGAGCGACGGCTGGGACGCAGGCGTGACCATCGGCATGTTCGTCCTGTCCGCCCTCCTCCTGGCGGCCTTCGTACTGCTGGAGGCCAAGGTGACGTCCCCGCTGCTGCCGCTGCGCGTCCTCACCGAACGCAACCGCGCGGGCTCGTATCTCTCCCTGGCGTTGTCAGTCATGTCCATGTTCGGCATGTTCCTGTTCCTCAGCTACTACTTCCAGTTGGTGAAGGGATACTCGCCGGTGCAGAGCGGGGCGGCCTTCATTCCGATGGCCGCCGCGCAGGCCATCGGCTCCACGCAGATCGGTGCCCGCCTCTCACACCGGGTCCGCCCCGGCCTGCTCATGGGCGCCGGCTACGCGGTCTCCGGCGCCGGCGTGCTGATGCTCGCCCTGCTTGACGTCGATTCCTCGTTCGGGTTCATCGCGGTTGCCGAGATCGTCGTGGGCGTCGGCATCGGCACGGCGTTCATGCCCGCCTTCAGCCTGGGCGCCCACGGTGTCGAACCGCGCGATGTCGGGGTCGCCTCGGCCATGACCAACACCTCGCAGCAGATGGGCGGCTCCATCGGCACCGCGCTGCTGAACACCATCGCCGCGAGCGCCAGCACCGGATACGTCGCCTCCCACCACGGCTCCGCGTCCCTCACCGACCTGTCGCTGGTGCACGGCTATTCCGTGGCCTACTGGTGGGGCACCGGATTCCTCGCCGCCGCCGCATTGGTCGCGTTCTTCGCCGTCAATGCAGGCAATCCGAAGCACCGGCCGAAGGTCGCGGCCAGGAGCGCGGAAACCTCGGAACTCCAGCACGCGGAGTGACGAGAACTGGGCCGGGGCGCCGCGCAGCCGGCGGCGCAGCCCTGCCCGTACTCGGCGCATCACCGGCGGACCGTCTCAGGGGACGACTCCACCGCGCTCGGGTGTCGGCTCCCCCGACCTCGCGGGCCGTCACCCACGAGGTCGCGAGGCGGTCCCGCCCTGCCGTCCTCTGCGTGCCTCGACGGCACCCTGCCCGGTCCCGGTCCGCGGTGCCCACGCGAGGGACAGGCCGTCGTCCTCGCCCATCCCCAGGATCGCGAAGAGGTCCTCGGTGTCGAGGCCGCTGAGACTCGCGGGCAGGAAGAGGGCCGCTGTCGCAGCGAGTTGGTCCGGAAGTCTGCGGGGCAGCGACACGCTGCGCACGACGTCGTCGAGGTTCGCCCGTCGTGCGGCTGTTGCCCAGGTGAGGGTTGGCGAGGGCTTCGATCGTGTCGGGGGCCGGAGGTGAGCGTGGGATGATCCTGTCCTGTCCGGTACGCCTGGCGACGCCACGTGGACCGGATCGCCGGTGGCCGACGAGAAAGACGAAGGATCGATGACGCTGAACGTGGGCCAACGGGTGCGGCTGGCGGCGGATCTTCGGTTGGCCGGGTCGGTGACCCCAGCCGGTGAACCTCCGCAGGCGACGGGTGCCTTCGCCGCCTCCGTGGCCCTGGCAGCAGGCATCGAGGGCACCGTCGAGCGTGTGGACGAGCATCACCGGCAGCAGAGCCACGAGGTCCGTGAGTACCTGCGCCTCAAGTCGCTCCTCGACGACTTCGGCCACCAGATGCCGCCGGC